>JAJYBO010000129.1 GCA_021778975.1 Deltaproteobacteria bacterium | reverse complement strand
GTGAACGTCCACCACCGGCATCCGCTTGATGTTCTTGCGGAGCATCACCTCCACGGCTTCCGTCGCCGGGCGCTCCGCCTGAATGGAAATCACCGGGCTGCTCATGATATCCGCCGCTTTTTTAGTGGTCAGAGACGTCATGACATCATCCACCCCGCCGCTGTTATGGCATGACGCCAGCAGACCGAGTCGCACCGGCATGCCGCCTTTGTAAATCAAATCGCCCTGGGTGATGACGCCCACCGGCCGGTCGTGAGCGTCCACCACCGGAACGCCCGTGAATATGGAGGACAACAGCAACTGGACCACATCACAGAGCGGCGTCGAAAGCGTCACTTTCTGGGGAGACGGCGTCATAACGTCCTGAACCAGGATATGCGGATGCAGCAACACCCGCTGGGTCTTGTGCGATACAACGTCAAGATTCCGGACCGCCAGAATGCCGCCGGTCACCATCTTTTCAATGTCCGGCAGCATACGGTCGCACTCGAAAGCCGGCGCGACAATCATGATATAGACCGGCATGTTGTAGGAGAGAATCTCCATGTGCTGCGCCGCCACTTGTCCATTTTCGTAACATCCTTCCACAGCCCGGAACACCTGACAGCGCGCCGCGATTTTCAGCCCTTTGACATACTCCACGACAGCCCGTTGCAGCGGCGCTCCCTGCCAGCGCATTTCTTCGCTGGCGAATATTTCGATCACCCGATACGACAGCATATTCAACTCCTTATCTGACAAGGCCAATCCATGATCCCAGGAACATCACGCCCTGATGAATCTTTCGGATGACTTCCACGATATCAATGCGGCCCGCCCACATTCCCAGAAACACCAGACACATCCCGACAACATTGTTCAGCAAAAAATTCGGTGCGGCGGCCATATAACTGTCCATCCGGATGGTGTTGACCGTTTCGAGCGCAAATGTCGAGAACGTGGTCAACGCCCCCAGGTATCCGGTAACGAAGAAAAGCCGCATGGACGGATTCATGATGTAGCTTCCCCGCTCGCTCAGTGAAAAGGCAAGCCCGATCAGAAAGCACCCCGCGAGATTCACGATGAGGGTGCCCCACGGGAACCTGGTTCCGAAAAGTCTTACCGCCAGCAGCGCCACAGCGTACCGGCTCAACGCGCCGATACTGCCGCCGATCATCACCCAAAGCACTTTTGTCATTGCAGTTTTTCACTCCCATGCCAGCGGCCATCGGAATATGGGCGCCGTCGTACATGTTTCGATGAAACGTTTATCCAGTTGATGATAAAACGGGTGAATATTAAAAACAACATATTGAAATTAAAAGATATATTTAAATATGTAGCGCCCTCAAAATAAAAAGACTTCTATTTGAGGATTACGCCTCAAATAGAAGTCATCATTCCAGAATAAAATCATTCGGACGGTTCGGGGCTGACTTCATAGCCGCGTGCGATGCACATCAATTGTTTTTCAGCTCTGTAAAAAAACACTCTCAGAACTGTATGTGTCACTATTATCCTGAAAATTAAAATGGTGTCAAGACTAAAAAACATGGCATTACGGAGCCTGTCTATACAAGAACAGGCTTGACACTGGAAAATAGCGGATTTAAAGTAGTGGTTAAACCTACTTATTTCGGAGGCTATTATGAAAACCATTACGGCTGCCAATGCCAATCGCGGATTTTCCAGTTTATTGCGAGAGGTGCAAAATGGTGAGGAAATTACGATTTTATCAAGGGGGACGCCGGTGGCAAGAATCATTTCCGTGAATTCTGGGGTGCTGCTTAAAAATGAAATGAAAAAAATTCTTTTATCCCGCTTGAAAGCGCAGGGTGTGACCGGGCTTCGAAACTGGACCCGCGATGAACTGTATGGTGACACATAATGCTTGTGGCCCTGGATACAAATATATTAGCCTATGCCGAGGGGGTTGGAGATACGCTCCGCTGTGAACAGGCTATCCGGCTGATCGAACAATTGCCGGTGAATCTGGTCCTGCTTCCTGCACAAACACTGGGAGAACTGTTTCGGATTCTTACCGGAAAAGCGAAACGGGAGCCAGGGCCTTCACGCATGGCGATTATGGCCTGGGCAGACAGTTTTATAATTGGGGATTCATCCTGGTCGGCATTTCAGGCTGCAATGGATCTGGCGGTTGATCACAGGTTTCAAATCTGGGATGCGTTGATTATGGCGGTAGCGGCGGAAAATCACTGCCGTCTGCTGCTGAGTGAAGATTTGCAAAATGGTTTCATGTGGCGGGGAGTTACGGTGATAAATCCTTTTGCTTCACCATCCTCCTCGCTGCTTGACAATATTCTTCAAACCGAAGGCGCCAAAACCTCAGAACATCTTACATAGAACAACGCTACAAAAGCCACGAAGTCGCCCGAAAACCGACTTTTTACAAGAGCATCAAGGAGGTTATCATGCCAAAATTTCAAAATGCCATGAGCATTTATCAACTTTTAGACAAATCCAACTGCCGGCTCTGCGGCGAAAAAACCTGCATGGCTTTTGCCGGAGCCGTATTTACAGGCCGACGCTCTTTGTCGGAATGCCCCAGGCTGTCCCCAAACACCATAGAAGAATTTTCCGAGAGTTCTCAAGATCAGAACGATACGGAACAAAACCACGAAGACTTTATCAAACAGTTGAAAAATCAAATCAGAGATATTGACCTTGCGGCGGCGGCCACACGCACCGGCGGACGCCATGAAAACGGACGCCTGATCATCAAGGTAATGGGCAAAGACTTCAGCATCAACGCGGCGGGCGTCATTTCGACCGATATTCATGTCAACCACTGGGTCGCCGCCCCGTTTCTCAATTATGTGATAAACGGAAAAGGCGTGGAACCCACCGGAAACTGGCTGTCGTTTCGAGAACTTGCCAGCGGACAGGAACGATACCCGCTGTTTAAAAAAAGATGTGAAGAGCAGATGAAGCAGATAGCGGATCATTACACCGAATTCTTCGACGACATGGTGCATATTTTCGGAGGTCGTCAGGTGAATGCGATGTTTCAATCGGACATTTCCGTCGTGCTGTCGCCGCTGCCCAAAGTTCCTGTCATGGTGTGCTACTGGCGACCGGAAGAAGGAATGGCTTCCTCCCTCAATGTGTTTTTCGATCAAACCGCCGACCAGAATCTCGACATCGGGTCCATTTTCAGTCTGGGGGCCGGACTTGCGCAAATGTTCACCCGTCTGACGCAACGACATGGGGTGGCCGGAACAGTGGAATCATCATGTGGTTAATGCAAAAATTCAACGATCTTCAGATTCGATTCAAACTTCTGATCATTTACTCCACCATTCTGGTGCTGTCCCTGACACTCGCCAGCCTCATCATTCATACCTATGTCCGGAAAACCCTCGAACAGAATATCGAAAGCGAGCTTCAGAACACCACCACCACCATTCTCAATATGGTCAAAACCGCCGCGGACGTTTCCATTAAAAACCATCTGAGGGCGCTGGCCGAAAAAAACCGGGAGATCGTCACATATTTTTATAACCAGTACCGCGCCGGAAAAATCAGCGAAGCCACGGCCAAAGACCGATGCCGCGAAGTACTTCTGAGCCAGACCATTGGTAAGACAGGCTATATCTACTGCGTCAACAGCCGTGGTATTATCGTCATTCACCCCAAAAAATCACTGATCGGCGCGGATCTCTCCGGTTACGAATTTATCCGGGAACAGATACGGCGCAAAAACGGCTACCTCGAATATGACTGGAAAAACCCGGAAGAAGACGAAATACGTCCCAAGGCTCTGTATATGACCTATTTTGAACCCTGGGACTGGATCATTTCCGTATCCTCATACCGCAGCGAATTCAACGAACTGGTCAATGTGGACGATTTTGAAAACCAGATTCTCTCTCTGCGCTTCGGCAAAACCGGTTACTCGTTCGTTATGGATACTCACGGCACCCTCATTATCCATCCTTCACTCAAAGGAAAAAATTTCTTTGACGCTACAGACGCCAACGGTCAAAAATACTTCAAAGAAATATGCCAGCGCAAACACGGCAAAATCATTTATTCCTGGAAAAATCCCGGAGAAAGTAAGCCTCGAAAAAAACTTGTCATTTTCAACTATATCCCGGAATTCAAATGGATTGTCGCATCATCCAGTTATCTGGAGGAATTTCAGGCGCCACTGAAAACCGTCAGAGATATCTTCATCATTACCGTCCTTTTGACGCTCATGCTTTTTTCACCAGCTATTTTTCTAATCAGCGCGTCCATCACCACGCCCCTTCAGGAACTCATGCGACATTTCGCCGCGGGCGTTGACGGCGATACTTCCGTACGCATGGATCGCTCCAGCCAGGATGAAATCGGACAGCTCGCCCATTATTTCAATGCCTTCATGGATCGCTTCGAAGCTTACCGGACCAAACTGGAAACCGAAATCACCGATCGCGAAAAGGCGGAAGCCACCATTCGTGAAAGCGAAGCCAAATATCGGGAGCTGGTACAAAACGCCAACAGCATCATTCTCCGTATGGATACCTACGGTTATATAACTTTCTTTAATGAATTCGCACAGATATTTTTTGGTTACACCGAAGATGAAGTCATCGGAAAAAATATCGTAGGCACCATTCTTCCGGAAAACCGATGGGGCATCAACCCGCCCAGCATCATACCAGACACCATCGGCGGCTACGAAGAAGGATACCGGTACCATGGCGCCGAAAATATTCTGAGAAACGGCCAGCCGGTCTGGATATCCTGGACGCGCAAAGCCATATATCATCCTTCCGGCGAAGTCATGGAATACCTGTGCATCGGCAATGACATCACCGATGCCGTCCAGTCTCAGAAAGAGACGCAGCAACTCCGCAATTATCTTCAGGCCGCCATTGACGCCATGCCCTCCATCTTGATCGGTGTGAATCAGGATTTGTGCATCAGTCTGTGGAATCAGGAAGCGGAAAAGGCGCAGGGCATATCTCGCGATCTGGCGCTCGATCAGAAATTGGATGTCATCTTCCCCCGACTTCAGCAACAAATAGACATCGTGAAACAGGCCATGACGGAAAAATCCGTCAAACAACGTGAAAAAGTTCCGGACTGGCAGGATGACGACATACGTTATTCCGATATCATGATCTACCCCATTCATGTGGAAAGCATATCCGGTGCGGTCATACGCGTGGATGACGTCACCGCACGGGTGCGCATGGAAGACATGATGGTGCAGACCGAAAAAATGCTCTCGATAGGAGGATTGGCCGCGGGTATGGCGCACGAAATCAACAACCCCCTGGGGGGAATGCTTCAAAGCGCCCAGAACATCCTGCGCCGGATATCGCCGGAAATTCCCGCCAACCGACGGATCGCCGAAAATTGCGGCGTATCGCTCGATGCGATGCGCGCGTATCTCGAACAACGCGGCATCCTGAAGTTCATCGAAAACATTCGGGAATCCGGAGAGCGCGCTTCCAGAACCGTCAGTGACATGTTGAATTTCAGCCGGCGGAGTCAATCCCGAAAAGCCAATACCCCCCTGGCTGAGTTGTTGGACCGCACCGTATCGCTGGCAGCCCATGATTATGATCTGAAGAAAAAATATGATTTTCGGAGCATCGAAATCATCCGGGAATTCGCCCAGGACGTGCCACCGGTATTCTGTACGGCTACGGAAATCGAGCAGGTGATTCTGAACCTGTTGCGCAATGCGGCCCAGGCCATGAGTACACCCGAAGCCTCTCGTCATCCGCCGCGAATCACCCTGCGTCTGTTCCGGGATGGCAATATGGCGCGCATCGAAGTGCTGGACAACGGCCCTGGTATGGATGAAAAAACCCAGAAGCGGGTATTCGAGCCATTTTTCACCACCAAGGATGTGGGCATGGGCACCGGACTGGGGCTATCCGTATCCTACTTTATTGTCACCCGCAATCACGGGGGCGCCATGTCGGTCGTATCCAGCCCTTCCGACGGCGCCCGATTTATCGTTCAACTGCCCCTCGATTCGGATAAAAACCATGATACCCGATAATCTCCCCCCCCCGACGCCCTTGCAGACCGGGGAAAAAATTTTGGTCATTGACGACGAACCGATCATCCGGGAGAGCATTGCCGCATACCTGGAGGACAGTGGTTTTACCGTATATCAGGCAAAAAACGGCCTGGATGGAATGGATGTCTTCAGATCGGAACATCCCGATCTGATGATGGTGGATCTCCGAATGCCCGGAATGGATGGCCTGGAAGTTCTCTCCACCGTGCTGGCGGAATCTCCCGATACCCCCATCCTGGTGGTTTCCGGCGCCGGCCTCATTCAGGACGCCATCGAAGCCTTACGGATGGGCGCGCTCGATTTCATCACCAAACCCATTCTGGATATGGCCGTACTGGAACATGCGGTAACAACCGCGCTGGAGCGGACATGCCTGCGACAGGAAAACCGGCGATATCGGGAACATCTGGAAGAAGAGGTAACGCAGCGCACCCGTGAACTGACGGAACGCACACACGCCCTCCAGGAGAGCCAAGTCAAACTTTCCGCGGTCATAGAACTGTTTGAAGGCATGATCTATACCTGTACGCGGGAGTATCGCATCGAGTTCATGAATCGAAACGTCATGACATATATCGGCAGGGATGTTTCCGGCGAGACATGCTACAGCGCGCTGTACGGCCAGGAATCCCCCTGCCCCTGGTGCGTCAACGATACCGTGTTTCAGGGAAAAATCGTCCGATGGGAAGCGCTGAACCCTCGAAACAGCCGCTGGTATTACGGTATCAACACTCCCATATTCGATCAAAACGGTCAGGTGGTCAAAGTTCAGTCCATCGCCATGGACATCACCGAACGCAAAACCAGAGAAGAAGCCCTGAAGGAACAGGAAGCCTTTCTACGCGAGGAAAATGTCCGCCTCCGGTCATCTCTTAAAGGCAGCGGCCAATTCGGCCCCATCATCGGTAAAAGCGCGCCCATGCGGAAAGTTTATGACACCATCCTGAAAGCCGCGCCATCGGACAACGGCGTCATCATCTACGGAGAGTCCGGAACCGGAAAGGAGTTGGTGGCCAAAACCATCCACGAGCTGAGCCATCGAAGTCAGAAGCCATTCATAACGGTCAATTGCGGCGCGATCCCGGACAATCTCATCGAAAGCGAATTTTTCGGCTACAAAAAAGGCGCATTCTCCGGAGCGGTGACAGACAAACCCGGGTTTTTGGATCTCGCTCACGAAGGCACCCTGTTTCTGGATGAAGTCGGAGAAATCAATCTGAACATGCAGGTCAAGCTCCTCAGAGCCATCGAGGGCAACGGCCATATCCCCGTTGGGGGCAATGCGCCGGTGTTTGCCAATTTTCGCGTGATCGCCGCCACACACCGTAATTTACAGGAACGTGTCGAACAGCAAATGATGCGACAGGATTTTTATTACCGCATTCACATCATTCCCATCTATCTGCCGGCGCTGCGCCACCGCAAAGAGGACCTGCCGCTGCTGATACGCCATTTCCTCGGGCTGTTTACCCGAGACGATACCGTTGTTTCGCTTCCAGAATCCATGACCCGCGCCATGCAGCTTTACCACTGGCCAGGAAATGTGCGGGAACTTCAGAACATTCTCCAGCGCTACCTTACGCTTCAGGAAATAGACCCCTGTCTGACACCATCCATCGTTTCTTCAAAAGAGCCGTCTGTTTCAGATATTCACGCTCTTCCGTCTCCCCCGTCATCGCCCCGCCTTTCCGATGTTCTATCCGTCGCAGAAAAAACATATATCGAACGATGCCTCCAGGAAAACCAGTGGAAACGAGGAAAAGTGGCCAGTATTCTGGGGGTGGACAGACGCACCCTGTTTCGCAAAATGAAAGAACACGGGCTAATGTAATCATATTTTGGGACATAAAAATCCCAATACATATCTTATTGTTTTTTAAATATATCTTTATCTATCGCCCCGCAAGCCGGGACATTATTGT
>JAJYBO010000128.1 GCA_021778975.1 Deltaproteobacteria bacterium | reverse complement strand
CAAATCGGGTAGATTCATAACCTTCTCAACACAGGAAAACGGTATATCTGTTTATACGTCTTAAAGCGATATGTCCAGCTTCCTGCACATATCGTCCACCGTTTGGATCACCCACTCACGCTGGAGCGTGGAGGCGTATCCCATACAGTCGCACCGAAGGCGGGAAGGCGTTCTTATCAAAAGTTCACAAGACAGAGAGGTCTGCGCGAGCTCCAGCGCCACATAAAAAGGAGCGCAATCTGAATGCACCGCCTGGACATTCGTCCAGATATCGGGAGGCAGATAAAGCCAGTAGATATCGGGAAGCGCTGCTGGCGCGCAGTTGGATTCCAGATATCCCCGAATTTTGAAATAGTCATCCGGTCTCAACTGATCAATGACATATTGTTTCATAACTATAGTACACCGCCTGTGATGATCTTGCATTTTTTATGACGATATTTGACGACTGATGTCTGATTACCGATTCCTGCCATTATCATAAAATACATGCCCGCGCAAGGATATGCGATGAAAGCGCCAAACATCCTTGACCTGAAGACATGGAATATACTAATAAAGAATGCTATGACATCCTCGAATTCATCGGTTCTCAACGATAAGAGCATTACCGGATCCGGTATGCGAATTTTTTATGGTCAATTTACGGCAACGGCATGGCTTGTTATCCTGATCGGATTTTTACTCAGACTGTGGGTATGCCTGCACACCGTCATCGTCAACCCGGATGGTCTTTTGTATATTCATCAGGCGATGTCACTGTATTACAGAGACTGGAGCAGCCTGAAAACCTGCGGGCTGACCTTTATCTCATCGTATCCGCTCATGATCGCCGGCGGATACGCCGTGCTTCATAACTGGATACTGTCGGCGCGGCTGATCTCTCTTTTTTTTGGAACCGCGCTGCTGATTCCCCTGTATCGGATTCTCAAGAATCTGACGCGGGATAATTTCGCTGTTCTGTCGCTCCTGGTGGTCGCGGTCACGCCAGTGATGGTCAGTAACAGCGTTGAACTGGTGAGAGACCCCATCGGATGGTTTTTTATGAGCGCCGGCGTCTGGGCGGTCATCCATCCGGCGGCAACCGATACTTCCAGAAAATGGCTGCTGCTGACAGCCTCGATTTGTTTTCTTGTTGCCGCATGGGCCAGAATCGAGGCCGTGCTGTATATAGGCGTCACGCTGTTGTATCTTGCCTTTGGCGCGTCAGATCGAAAGCTGTCTCATGTCTTTGCGTTCCTGTCGCCCATAGCCATCATTCTTCTGCTTTCGGCGGGCGGCCTCATGATTTCTCGCGTATCGTTCAGCGATCTGTACAGAGGTCACGATCTCATCCCCAATTTAATCGGGCCGGTCATTCAATATCGAGAACTGACGACGGCTCTCAAAAATCTGCAATGGTCCAGTTCCTGGCAGACCATGAAGTTTTTTCTTCCGGAAGCCAGAAACGCCATCTGGCTCATTGCGTTTGGCGTCGTCCTGAACCGTTTTCTCGAAGCGTTTTTTTATCCATATGTGTTGCTCTACATCGCAGGCGTCTCTGGAATTTTACAGAGATGTCGTTCGGATGCCAGATTGATATATCTGCTGCTGCTGGTAGGGGCGGGACTGACGCTGATGTATATGCACACCCTCCAGACATGGATGTTGTATTACCGATTTCTGGGCATTGTCATCATCCCCGGAGCCGTTTTCTGCGCCTTTGGCATCGAAAAGCTATCAGGCATTCTTTCTCGCCATGTAACCATGCGATCTTCCACCGCGTTCTGGATCGTTTTCCTGGTGATTCTCGGCATCAGCCTGCCCAAAAACATCAAAGCACCGGATCCGGACAAAGTCGTCTTTCGCCAGATAGGCCATGCTATTTACCAGAACCATCGCGGCATTTCCAACACGGGCCATATACCGGTAGCCACATCCTGCCACACCCAGCGAATCATATCCTTTTACGCCAACCTCCAGGTTCCGGGGCTGATCCCCTGTCCGCTGGATACCTCCAACTGCTGGGAGTCCTTCCCTGACGATCCGGAGCAGTTTTATACGCTGTTACGCCAGCGGCATATCCGTTATGTATTGTGGGAACAAAGAAGCTGGCCATCACATCGTTTTTCGTTTACAGAGCCATCTCTATCAGGGAAATACACCCGCATCGGCGAATGGTTTCAAGCGGACACGGGAAAAATGATTCTTTATGGAGTTGTTCCTTCCAATTAACACTCTGATCCAAATCACAACGAAATAATCGTGAATGCAAATTGGGGATCAATATAATGAACGACCACAGCCTGCTACATTACTTTGAAAGCATTGCCGATCAAAGAGATATCTGGAAAGATAAAAACAAATATTACTGGAAAGATATTGAGACATTCTGCGCCAGCCTCATTCCAGAACATGCTTCCGTGCTTGAGATTGGCTGTGGAACAGGTGATCAGCTTGCCGCTTTTAAGACTAAAAAGAAAATCGGTATTGATTTCTGCCCACAAATGATTGGTATCGCCCAAAAAAAACACCCTGAAATGGACTTCAGGGTTATGACTGCAGAAGATTTGTATTTCGATCAAAAATTCGACTACATCGTTTTAACGAATATCATAGGATATCTGAATGACATCCAGGCTGTTTTTTCAAATTTGAAAAGGATATCTATTCCCTCCACCAGAATCATCGTGATCTATTTCAACTTTCTCTGGCAGCCGCTGCTTCAACTGGGAGAAATTTCCGGACTGCGCATGAAACAGCCGGTTCAAAACTGGTTGTCAAGAGTTGAAATCAAAAACCTGTTGTATCTGGCCGGATTCGATGCTTTCAAAGAAGGCGCACGAATGCTCTTTCCCATTAATATGCCGTACGTTTCTCGAATACTCAATCTATATTTTGCCAAACTTCCCCTGATTCGAAAGCTTTGTTTGACCAATTATGTAATCGCCAAACCCTTAATTCAGGAACTCAGCGAACTTTCCGAAACAATGTATCCGGTTTCAGTGGTCATTCCTGTCCGCAACGAAAGCGGCAACATCGAAAGCGCCATTCAAAGAACACCCCGGATGGGAAGCTATACGGAGTTGATCTTTATTGAAGGCAATTCAACAGATGACTCCTGGGAGAAAATACAGGAAATGGCTGCAAAATATCGTGACACACATTCTATCCGAATCGCCAGACAAAATGGTAAGGGAAAGGGAGACGCTGTTCGGATGGGATTCGAAATGGCTATCGGGGATATCTTGATGATTCTGGATGCCGATCTGACCGTCCCCCCGGAAGATTTACCTAAATTTTACGACGCTATCGTTTCCGGAAAGGGAGAATTCATCAACGGAAGCCGGCTGGTGTACAATATGGACGCCAGGGCCATGCGTTTTCTGAACTTACTCGCCAACAAATTCTTCAGTCTCATGTTCACCTGGTTGCTGGATCAACGGTTTAAAGATACACTGTGCGGCACCAAAGTTCTTTATAAATCTGATTATGAACGCATCAAAGCTGGAAGATATTTTTTTGGAGAATTTGACCCATTTGGCGATTTTGACCTTATTTTCGGGGCGTCTAAATTAAATTTAAAAATTGTCGAAGTACCGATCCGTTATCGGGAAAGAGTTTACGGCTCCACCAATATAAATCGTTTCAAGCATGGACTGTTGCTGCTGCGTATGTGCCTGTTCGCTTCCACAAAAATCAAGTTTATATAATCCTGACGACTTTTTACGAGAACATCAATCCTGACCTGGAGAAATTTTGGCGATCACCATCCAAAAATATTTTGAATATCTAAAAGCTGAATCCGCTTTTGTAATTCTTGTTTCTTTTTTTGTAATCACCAATTACTTATGGATCCGAAGCAACAATGTCCCGCCGACGTGGGACCCTGCATGGTATCTGGAAAACAGCCAAATTCTGTATCATACCCTTATACAAAAAGGAGTTTTCTCGTTTTTTATCGGATGCACCCATATAATGCAGTCCAAAGCCCCACTAATCGCAATACTTGCAGTTCCGTTTTATATCTTATTTGGCAACCATTACACTTCCGCATTGTTTGTAAACCTGCTTTTTCTTGTCGCTGGCGCATGGTATCTCTACGCCATCGTTACGCTTGCAACCTCTAAAAAAACAATATCCCTGCTGAGCGTTTTCTTTTTCAACTCGTTTCCTCTCGTCTTGGGTCTATCCAGGTTGTTCCTCGTTGAATATGGCTTGACAACCCTCGTACTGGCATGGATATACTACCTGATGGCATCCAGCGGTTTAAGAAACAGATCGTGCGCATTCAGATTGGGAATCATCCTTGGCTTTGGGCTGCTAATGAAAATTAGCTATGTGCTTTATATCTTTTTCCCAACATGTTACATTCTCAGCATGAGGATTCGTGAAGACAATGAAATATCGAAGAATTTAATCCTGAATGTTATCATTATCACATTGATCGCCTTTGGGGTGGCAGGCATCTGGTATGTGCAAAATTTTGCAACTGTTTTCAAAACGGCATGGTCGTCAGGTTATGGAAAAGTAGGTGCTGATTACAGCATGGGCAGTGTATTTTCTTTGGTGACGGTCATCAATTATTGGCTGGCCGTCATACTGGCGGGCATTTCATTTCATTATTTCATAATGTTCACCTTCATATTCATTTTTTCGATTATTCTGAAAATCAATACCGCGCCGATTTTATCGAAAAAAGATTTTGTGTATCTCCTGTCATGGTTTTTGTTTCCTTTTCTGATTTTTACTTTTGGGGTAAACAAAGATATTCGTTTTCTCGCTCCACTTTTTCCGGCAATTGCCATTTATCTTGCAATACAGTTATCCCGTTTCTCCAATTATCGTAAAGGAAAATATCTTATCATCATTCTGTTGATATACCCTTTATATTATTATTTATCTTTTTCGTTTACAGCATTCGCCAACAACACCGGCTATGCCTTTTCACCTATCAAAGACAAATGGCCGCTTGAGGACATTGTCCGCGCCATAAATTTAGATGCGAAAAATTTACGTATTCAATCCCCCAAGACAACTTTGATTTTTGAACATCAATATCTCAATCATAACAATCTCAGTTACTTCGGTCAGAAAAACGGCTTCTCACTCATTTTTTCTGCGCCACTTCAATACACCAACGAGCCTGTCAGAAAAATTGGAGACTATGCTATACATAACTCAGATTTTGTTTTAACGAAATCCGGTAAATTCGGAGCCGATTTTTTAAATAAAGATAATGGTGACATCATGATAATCATATTGAGAAGCCATATGTTTTCTAAAATGCAATCGTTCGCTCTTCCTGACGGCACCGATGCGGTACTGTACCAGAAAGTTCATGACAGGCAATAAACACATCCCGAAAAAGTGACGGCTTCGTAAAAAGCCGTCCGAAATTCGACTTTTTACGAGAGCATCAAATTTGACATGGAACGACAGAAACATAAAATCGCCGTGGTGATTCCCCAGTACGGGCGCATCGGCGGCGCCGAGAATGTGGCGTTTCAGTTATGTGAAAAACTGGCTGAAATACCGGAATTCGATATTCATGTCTTTGCCAGAAAACAGGATGCAAGCCCTTCCAGAATCACTTTTCACCGGATACCCATGATCCATTTTCCCAGATGGCTGCAACCCATCAGCTTCGCCGCTTTCGCAAAACGAAAAATGGCAACGCTGTCATTTGATATCGTTCACAGCCACGAACGCATCTTTGACATGGATATCATGACATTTCATGGCATACCGCATGATGTCTGGATCCGCAACATGCGCAAAAAATCTCTGAGCGGATTTGATCAAGCTACCTGTTGGGTGGAACAAAAAGGGATCCTGAATCCAAGTCTGAAAATGATACTGCCGGTATCAACCCTGGTGAAAAATGAATTGCTGGCTATCTATCCCATCCCGGAAAGCCGAATTTCCGTCATGCATCCGGGGGTGGACATCGCCCGCTTTTCCCGCCCTGACGCCGAATTCCACCGACAACGCATTCGTACTCGTTATGGGATGGCGGCATCGGATATCGTCATGTTATTTGTGGGAATGAACTTTGAAATCAAACGGCTCGATCTGGTCATTCGGGGAATTGCCGGTGTCAGTGCAGCGAAAAGGTCAAACATCAAGCTGCTGATCCTTGGCAAGGGATCCCCCGCGCCTTACCAGAAAATGGCGTCCGAACTTGGCGTCGGAGATCGGATCATCTTTGCAGGCGTTGTCAACGATATCGAATCATGGTATTCAGCCGGGGATATGTTTGTCATGCCATCGGTCATGGACACTTTTGGGCTGGTAGTTTTGGAGGCCATGGCGTCACGGCTTCCCGTTATCATCAGCCCGACCGTCGGCGCCGCCGACCTGGTGACGCATGGGGTCAACGGCATTGTGTTGCCGGATCATCCCTCCGCTTCGGACATGACAACCGCCATAAATTGTTTGCTGGCCATCAACACTCGCCGCAACATGGGAGAAAACGCCCACAAAACGGCACTGGATCATGACTGGAATCGAGTATCCGCAAAACTGGCGAATGTCTATCTGCACATCATCAATGCTCGCCGCCATGCGTCATGATGTGTTATCATCTGTAACCGATTCTGTAGAAAGAATTTATGCCGCCCTACCCTCAAATTGATGTTTCACATGTTCGCACCTGTCTGGCAAAAGACCGGATATCCAAAGTCACCACAAATTTGGAAGCCGGGCGTATCAGCGCCGATATGTCCATGAAGGCGTTTTTAGAGGCGCTTCCCCGAATATTGAAAGCCGATGCACTCAAGGCGGTCGCTCTTGCCGTCGTCAATGCAAAAAATCTGCATAAACCGATCATCGCCATGATCGGCGGGCATGTCATCAAGACAGGGTGCAGCCCTGTACTGGCCGATCTTGCAGAAAACGGATTCATTACCCATGTGGCGTCCAACGGCTCCGCGGCCATTCACGACACGGAACTGGCGCGGTTCGGGCATACATCGGAAGATGTGGCGACGCAACTGGAGGACGGCTCTTTTGGCATGGCCGAAGACACAGCGGCACTGGTCAACGAAGCCGCCAGACAGGCGGCGTCATCGAAAATTCCCGCAGAAGGTTTCGGTGAGGCCGTCGGAAGGCTTCTCCTGAAAGAAAATGCGACGTATCGGCACAGAGCGCTGACGTACCAGTGCTTCCGGTTAAAAATTCCCTACACCCTTCATGTGGCGATCGGCACCGATATTGTCCATCAACATCCATCCGCCAGCGGTGCGGCAATCGGGGAAGCTTCGCTGCGGGATTTCCGTATTTTCGCCCATTCCGTATCCGAATTGGGAAATGGCGGCGTTGTCCTCAACCTGGGAAGCGCCGTCGTCATGCCCGAAGTTTTTCTCAAAGCGCTGGCCGTTGCCCGCAACCTGGGAAACGATGTCACTCACTTCACTACCGCCAATTTCGACATGACACAGCACTACCGTCCGACAGTCAATGTCGTGCAACGCCCCGTGTTGCCCGGCGGCCGCGGATACGCCATTACCGGGCACCATGAAATCATGATACCACTTCTGGCGGCGGCCATTTATGAAACCGCAGCCCATCCGGAGTAATTCATCCGGAAAATCAGTTTCACACATTTTTTTGAAACCACAACGATAGAAGGAACTCAAACCAAAACTCTGGAGGTCATTATGCTGGAAAACGGCGCATTAACCGGAATCACGGTTCTGGATTTGTCCAGACTGCTTCCCGGTCCCTTCGCGTCCATGATCCTGGCGGATCACGGCGCGCGGGTCATTTCAATAGAAGACAAACGCTTCGTGAAAGACAATTTTTTCATCACCACTGTCAACCGCAACAAAGAACACATCTCTCTGGATTTGAAAACACCGGAAGGTAAGGATATTTTTTTCAAACTCATCAAAATTGCGGATGTGGTCATCGAAGGGTTTCGACCCGGTGTCGTTCAGCGGTTGGGCGTGGATTACGATACCGTGGCGCAGGTAAACCCCCGCATTGTCTATTGTTCCATTACGGGTTACGGGCAGACCGGTCAGATCGG
>JAJYBO010000127.1 GCA_021778975.1 Deltaproteobacteria bacterium | reverse complement strand
GAAGCAGCTCAAACATATTGACGATGGTCTGATTGATGGCGTGCGCGCCCTGACTGCCACCGATAACCGCCACCGTAAAAAGACAGGCGGCTGCACCGGATATCGGCGATGATGTCTCGGATTTTGTTTCCGGTTCTATTTTCTGGGCGATATCCAGAAACTGCCGCCGCACCGGATTTCCCAGATAACGCATTTTCGATGTATTTCCCTTAAACCGGGTGTTTGAAAACGATACATACACCCGATGGGCCAGTGGAAACAGTATCCGGTTGGTGATACCCGGCAGCATGTTCTGCTCATGCAGCGCCACCGGAATACCTTGAAGCCAGGCGGCCAGCATCAGCGGCCCCGAGGCATATCCTCCCACCCCGATCACGACATCCGGAGCGAAGTCTTTCAATACTTTCCAGGAGCGCCATACGCCGGCGGGGAGCCTGAAAACCGCCTTCAGTTGACGCCATAGCCCTCTGCCCTTAAGCCCTTCCGCCGCGATGCACACCAGCCTGAACCCTCGATACGCCAGCGCTTTTTTCTCGAAAGCATTTCCTTTGCTGACAAACAGAATATCGCTGCTGGCGTTTTTTTCTAAAAAAGCCTCGGCAATGGCGATGGATGGAAACAGATGACCGCCGGTACCGCCTCCGGCCATGATGATCCGCAGCTTTTCATACGGTTCCTTGGGGGCAATCAATGCCGTTGTATTCATGTTTTTCCGGACCCTATATTCATCAGGATACCGATAGACGCCATGCTGATGACCAGTGATGTGCCTCCGTAACTCAGAAACGGCAGCGGAAGCCCCTTGGTTGGAATCATGCCCAGCGTAACTCCCAGATTGATACACACCTGAAGTCCTAACGCGGCGGTGATACCTGTCGCCAGATAAGCGCCAAAGAATTCATCGGTATTTCTGGCGATGCTGAGTCCGCTCCAGAGAATCAGAATGTACAGAAACAAAACCGCCAGAACGCCTACCAGCCCCAGTTCCTCTCCGATGACCGAAAAAATGAAATCCGTGTGTGGTTCAGGAAGATAAAAGAGCTTTTGAAATCCCTTTCCGATCCCGGTTCCCCATATACCTCCGCTGCCGAAGGCCATCAGCGAATGCACGATCTGATACGCCTCGCCGGATGCATGTCGCCAGGGATGCAGAAATGCAGACCAGCGCTCGATGCGGTATGCCGCGCTCATCATATGGATGTAGGCGAACGGCATGATGGCCAATACCGATGTCACCAGATACCGCACCGGTACACCCGCCACGTACATCATAACCCAGGTAATGGCCGCTAAAATGACCACAGAACCAAAATCTGGCTGCAGGATGATCAACCCGGCAAAAATCATCAGAAAGAATACGTGCGGTACGAATCCGATAAAAAAAGATTCAATTCTGTCCTGTTTTTTATTGAGTGAATATGCCAGAAATATCACCAGTACAAGCCGGGCGAACTCCGATGGTTGAAACCTTATCCCAAGTAGTGACAGCCATCGTTTTGAACCGTTCACTTTGATGCCGAAAGGTGAAAATTTGACCGCGAGCAACATCACCAGTGCTATCAGGATTAGCGGATAGGCGTTTCTCCGATAAAAATCGTAGGGAACGTTGCGACATATCAGCAAGGCCATGAGGCCCACGACAACAAACTCACTTTGGCGGATCAGATAGTACAGATCGTTGCCATGATGTTTTTTGATGGCGATTGCGGAGCTGGCGCTATACACCATGACGATGCCGAAGCCAACCAGCACCAGCATGGGGAAAAACAGCTTGAAATCATAGCTGAGTTTTCGATATGCCCGCCATCGGACAGAGGGTGTTTCAGGTTTCATTGCAGGCGATTCACCTCATCCTGATAAACATTGCCGCGATGCGCATAACTGGTGAACATGTCGAAGCTGGAGCAGGCTGGGGACAGGAGTACGACATCTCCATCTACAGCCACCCGCTGCGCCATTGTAACCGCATCCGTCATGGAAGCCGCCCGTTGCGTGGGCGCCCAATTTTTCAGCGCCGATGTAATAAGGCCGGCGGCCGCTCCCATTACGATCAACCGCCGAACATGATGTTGGATGACAGGCTTCAGAATTCTGTAGTCGCCGCCTTTATCTATGCCGCCCATTATCAGAACGACCGGCTGATCGAAACATTCGAGCGCCCGATATACCGCATTGATATTGGTTGCTTTGGAATCATCCACATAGGTGACGCCATGTAATTCTCGCACAAATTCGATACGGTGCGCAAGCCCTTTGAAATTATTGATCGCGGACTGAATCCCCTTGACGGAAGCGCCGGCGGCGAGAGCGGCCATGGCCGCCGCGCTGATATTGTCGAAATTGTGCTTTCCGTACAATCGGGAGCGGGAAATGTCTATCCGAAAAACGCTGTCTTCCGAAATCTCGAAATTCGATGAGCGATCAGGGAATGCGTCTGCATCCAGTTTAATCTGTAATTCGCTTCCTGCAATTTCTGCGCTTCCTTTCTGATGCGGCATGAGGTTGCCAAACCCCCAGCAGCGCCCCCCTATCCGGTCTGAAAATTGGCGGATCCAGAAATCCGAGCCATTGACGATGGCGATATCCCGGTCTGTCTGGTTCTGAAATATGCTGAGCTTTGAAGCCGCATATGCGGACATGTCCGCATACCGATCCAGGTGATCTTCGGTAATGTTGAGCAGAACGCCGACAGCCGGATGGAACATTGAAATCGTATCCAGTTGAAAACTGCTGACTTCAAGTACGATCCAGTCCGCATGGTTGTCGCTGTCCACATGGCCTATCAGCGGATCGCCAATATTGCCGCCGACGAATACGTTCATGCCGCAGGATTTCAACATGTCGCCCAGAAGGGAGGTGACGGTGGTTTTGCCGTTGGTGCCGGTGATCGCGATAATGGGGGTGGTCACAAAACGGGACGCCAGCTCGATTTCTCCCAATACCTCCACCCCCTGACGTTGGGCGCGCACCAGAAAATCGGATGTATGCGGCACACCAGGACTCAGGACGATCATATCCGCGGTATCGCACCCCTCTGTATATCGGCTCCCCAGCACGGTTTCGATTCCCAGCCGCTTCAGCTCCGCGACCGGCTGCTCCAGACGGTCTGCAGAAGCCATATCGGAGGCCGTAACGATCGCCCCCCTGCGATTCAGAAACTTCGCTGTCGCCAAACCCGTTACGCCCAGCCCGATTACATGAATTTTTTTTCTATACAACTCCATAAATCACCTGAGTTTCAGGGTGCTGATGGCCACCAGTGAAAGCGCTATGGCGATAATCCAGAACCGGACGATCACTTTGGGTTCGGGCCATCCTTTAAGCTCGAAATGATGATGCAGGGGCGCCATCCGGAATATCCGCCGGCCGTGTGTCAACTTGAAATATCCCACCTGGAGGATGACTGACAGCGCTTCGATGACAAAGAGGCCCCCTACCAGCACCAGCAGAAGCTCCTGCTTGGTGATGACAGCGATGGTTCCCAGCGCGCCGCCCAGCGACAGTGAGCCGACATCGCCCATGAATACCTGCGCCGGATAGGCGTTAAACCATAAAAACCCCAGCCCGGCGCCGGCCATGGCCCCGCAAAACACCGCCAGTTCGCCGCTTCCGACAATATAGGATATTTGCAGATAGTCTGCGATTTTGTAGTGGCCGCCGACGTAGCAAAACACCATATACGTTACAGCCGCAACAATGCTGGGGCCAATGGCCAGTCCGTCCAGCCCGTCCGTCAGGTTGACGGCGTTGGAGGTTCCGACAATGACAAATATGGCGAACGGAATATACCATACTCCCAAATCGGGTGAAAATGTTTTAAAAAAAGGAAAGGTGACATCGGTTGAAAATTCCGGGGAGAGGTACAGGCAGATCGTTCCAATGAATGCAATCAATATCTGAAGCAGCAGCTTCTGCCGGGCGCTCAGTCCCATGCTTTGTTTTTTGATCTGCATGAGGTAGTCATCCATAAAACCGATCAGACCAAATCCCGCCGTAATGCCCAGTACGACCCAGATATAAACGTTTTTCAGATTGGCCCACAGCAGTGAAGACCCCAGCATGGCGGTGATAATCAACGCGCCGCCCATTGTGGGGGTACCCGCTTTTTTCAGGTGGGTTTTGGGTCCGTCTTCGCGGATATACTGGCCGACCTGAAGATAACTCAGCTTGCGGATAGCCCATGGCCCCAACAGGAAACAAATCAGAAAAGCCGTCAATGTGGCATAGATTGTACGGAACGTGATATATCGGAATACATTGAAAACCGATATGGACGTATGTAGCGGATATAGAAAAAGATACAGCATATATAGATGTTCTGGCGTTGTTGATTGGTTAAAAGGGTTATATGAAAAATGATGGTGTCATGGATTGGCCCAGTGGATGATATCGCTGGCGATTTTATCCATTCTCATGGCGCGGGAGCCTTTGATCAGCACCCAATCTTCTTTTTGCAGCCGTTCTTTGATGTGTGAAGAAATGGCGTCCGAATTTCCCACGAAGACAGCTTCCGGATCCATGCCGGAACCGATGGCCCCCGCAGCCACATCCGGTCCGAATTCACCGGTGGCGTACAGCGCGAACATGCCGGCGGACGCGATGCGTTCACCCAGGTCGCGATGAAAACGTCGGGAATTCTTTCCGAGTTCCAGCATATCCCCGACGATGACCATACCTCTGCCCGCCCCTTTGAGTTCTACAAGCGTCTGCACCGCAGCGGCCATTGACGCCGGATTGGCGTTGTATGTGTCATCCACGATATGAACGCCCAACGCTGTCTCGACGATGTTCATCCGGCCGGTTACAGGGTTGAAATTTTCCAGCCCCGCCTTGATTTCTGCTGCGGACACCCCCAGCGCATACCCGACCGCCGCCGCCGCCAGCGCATTGGACGCCATAAACGTACCGGCGATGGAAAGCGTTACGGCCGCGGTGTCGCCCGGTATCTCCAGCATGAACGACACCCGCGCGCCACGCGATGTGATGTGACGCGCATGTATCTGAGCGGATTTGGCGACGCCAAAAAAAATAACCGGCGCGGAAAGCCCGGATGCGAGCGCCTCAAGGCGCGGATCATCCAGGTTCAGAATTGCGATCCCATTGGGCCTCAAATGCCGAAAAAGCTCTGCTTTCGCGTTTGTGATATCATTCTGTGACGAAAAGTTCTCGAGATGCGCGGCGCCAATCATGGTGATGACGCCGATGTCGGGCTGGCATATTGCGGAGAGTCTTTCAATTTCACCGCTGTGATTCATGCCCAGTTCCACGACAGCGCATTCGTGGTGATGGCTCAGGTTCAGCAGCGTCAGGGGAAGCCCGATGTGATTGTTCAGGTTGCCGGCGGTCGAAAGCACCCGGAACCGTTGCTGCAACACTTCCGATGTCATGCCGCGGGTGGTGGTTTTGCCATTGGAACCGGTAATGGCCACCACCCGAACATTCAGCCGCTTGCGGTGATAGGCGGCCATATCTCCGAGCGCGCGGGTCGTGTCCGCCACCGTGATGCAAACGATTCCCTGGTGTCGCCAGTCTGCGATTGGCAGGTGCTGGATATGAGAATGCTCCACCACTATGCCCCGAACGCCTTTCTGAATCACATCTTCACAGAAACGATGCCCGTCGTGAATGTCGCCGCGAATGGCGACAAAACAATCTGTTGACGATATCTTTCGGGAATCAATCGAAATTCCGTCAAAGGACAGGGGCTGGGTGTCTCCCGTGTGTTCGCCGCGTGTCGCCGCTATAATATCGTCTGTTGTCCACTGCATCGGTTTTGAAAATATAGCCTTTCGGGTTGTCATGTTCTGTCGTGAGGAAATCCGCGGTCTTTCTTAGGACTTTTCAATCTTTTTGAGGGCGTTTTCGGCGATCAGCCTGTCATCACAGGCAATTTTCCGCTCGCCGACAATCTGATAATGTTCATGTCCCTTTCCGGCGATCAGGAGGATGTCTCCGCTCCGGGATATCCGGACAGCCAGTTCGATGGCGAGAACTCTGTCCGGTTCCACAATGAACCCGCGCGTATCCGGATGGGGATTGTCCAAACCGCATGGATGCGCCCCCTGAGCCTCGACACCGACCAGAATATCTTGAATGATGGCCATAGGGTCTTCGGATCTGGGATTGTCCGATGTGATAATGCAGACCGTCGCCAGGTTGGCTGCAATTTGCCCCATTTGGGGCCGTTTGCCCCGATCCCTATCACCGCCGCAGCCAAACACGCAGATAATACGGGCTTTACTCAGGGATCGCAGCGTTTTGAGGACATGATCGAGCGCATCCGGCGTATGTGCATAATCCACAAAAACAAATCGCTGAACCGTGTTGGGAACGGGCTGAAGCCTTCCGGGGATAAACCCGACCGCTTCGATGCCGGCGCGGATGACGTCTAACGGAAATTGCAGCGCCACCCCCACCGCGGCCGCCGCCAGAATGTTTTCTACATTGTGGTCTCCTATCAGCGGCGTTGCGAACGTAAATGCTCCTTTGGGGGTGGTCATAATTCCATTCATACCGGTTTCATCTTTTTGAATGATATTCGGCCATAACTGCCACTGGCTGCCAAAGCCAAAACTCATGGCGGACGGCAACTCATCCAGCAGTGCTTTTCCCCGGTTGTCGTTGCCGTTGACAATCGCGACAGCCCGATCTTTTTTAGGCCCTGCTGTCAGGCGCCGGATAAAAAGTGATCTTTTACACTGCCAGTAATTGTCCATATCGCCATGAAAATCAAGATGATCCTGGGTAAGATTGGTAAAAACGGCGATATCCATCCAGCAGGATTCAATGCGATTTAAAGCGATTGCATGGGATGACACTTCCATGACCACATGCGTGACGCCACTTGCTTTCATTTCTGCAAGAATGTGCTGCAAGTGAAGCGATTCCGGAGTGGTCATGGACGCTTCCACAATTTTTCCGCAGAAACGGCTGTTCAGGGTTCCTATAACGCCGACGGACACCCCTGCGTGCTGAAGGATCTTTTCGATCAGATACGTGGTGGTGGTTTTGCCGTTGGTTCCGGTAACGGCGATGACCGTCATGTGTTCGGATGGCTCTTCGTAGAACCGGCTGGCGATGAACGCCAGTGCTTTTCGGGCGTCATGCACCTGAACAGCGCAGATATCCGGAGGCGCCGTAAATGGCTTTTGACTGACAATGGCGACGGCCCCCTGCTGAATGGCGCTGTCAATGTAAGCACACCCATCCGCCCGGGTTCCGGGAATGGCTACAAACAGCCCTCCGGGCTGAACCTCTCTGGAATTGAAATGTATGGAGCGGATATCCGGATCATGAGAAATAAAAATGCCTTCTCTCTCGGAAATTGGTAGCGATGCACCGCCGGTTGAAATGCTACGGATCTGGTGTGGATATAGGGATTCCAGTAAACGGGACAGTTTCACCCTTTGGCCTCTTTATCTATGGAAACCGTGAGTTTGTCTGGAACGCTGTCGGGTGGAATATTCAGATATCCCAGCGTTTCGAGTGCAATGCGTTTGAATGCAGGGGCCGCGACGGTCCCGCCGTAATGTCGTTTTTGCGGTTCATCCACCACCACCAGAATAACGGCTTCCGGATGATCGGCTGGAAAAAATCCGATGAACGACGATACATATTTGCCTTTTGCATAAACTCCGTGATCAATTTTCTGGGCCGTGCCTGTCTTGCCGCACACGTCATACCCCGTAATGGCCGCATTGACGCCAGTGCCCCCCGGAGCCACCACTGTTTTCAGCATCTGGCGTACGGTGCGGGCGGTTTCTGCAGATACGGCCTGCCGCACCGGTTTTGGCTCTATTTTTCGAATGATTTTGCCGCTGGCGTCCGTTATGGCCTGAACCAAATGCGGTTTCATCAGAACGCCGTTGTTGGCGACAGCGGATGTAGCGGTTACCAACTGGATGGCGGTTACGGATATTCCCTGACCGAAGGCGATGGTGCCTTCATCAATTTTCCGCCACCGGGTATAGGATGACAAAAGGCCGGGACTCTCTCCGGAAGCCTCGATGCCGGTTTTTTCTCCAAAACCGAAATTCCGCAGGTTGTTGTACAGAATTTCGCCTCCGAGCATCTGACCAACTTTTATAGCGCCGATATTGCTGGAATAT
>JAJYBO010000126.1 GCA_021778975.1 Deltaproteobacteria bacterium | reverse complement strand
TCATGATTTGCGCGCCTTGCCTGCGAACTTTTTACAAAGCCGCCCGAAATTCGACTTTTTACGAGGGCATCATTGTTGATTACCATTTTTTATCAAAGGAGAAGACAAAAATGAAGTACATGACGCTTATAGATAAATTTATTCCCGACGAAATCCGCGAAGATGCTGTCGAATATCGTCATGCCAGGCAGTTCATCATATTTTCACAGATCGCGCAATTGTTTGCGCTTATCAATCTTTTCAAGTGGATGAAACTTGGATTTCCCGACCTGGCCGCCAATATGGTAATTCTTATCGCTGTATTGTTTGTAGCCCCATTCACGTTGAGACCCACGAAATCCGTCGCTTTTATGGGAAATTTCACATTTTGCTGTATGATGTTGATCTTTGGATACTTACCCTATAGAAGCGGAGGCATTGCATCGAGCGCGCTGAACTGGAACATCATCATGCCGCTGCTTGTCTATATTTTCCTTGGCATCAGATCGTTCGTATTCTGGGCCATTGTCATCGCATGTGAAGTAATAGGATTTGCCGTGGTCAGCCACATGGGGATTGAACTACCGACCTTCACCCTGACAGCCGCTCATCTGAGAGAATCCCAAATTGCCAATTTGCTCGGCCCCATGTCAATGGTCGTCATTGTCGTTCTGATCAATCACCGAATACTCGATAGCACCATGAAATCACTGGAGACCGCCATTGACAAAAGTGAGCAAACGGCTGCAGAAGCCACCGCAGCAAAAGAAGAAGTCGAAAACATGGCTGAAAATATTCGGGTTGTTCTTCAACAGGTCCGTGACAATTCCAGAAACCTGTCCGCCGCCAGCACCCAAATCGCCACAATGGCCAGACGCAATACCGAATCCGCAAAAACCGCCAGCGATCTCATGGACACATCTATGAAAAATGTCGAGAAAGCCAATGAACATATGGGAGTTCTTACCGAATCCATCCATCAGGTATCGGAAGGTGGAGAAAAGATGCTCACGATTATCAAAGCGATTGGACAAATCGCTTTTCAGACAAATCTTCTGGCGCTCAACGCCGCTGTGGAAGCCGCCCGGGCCGGTGAAGCCGGAGCGGGTTTCGCGGTAGTCGCCGAAGAAGTTCGTCGTCTGGCCAAAGGTTCCGCCGAGGCGGCAACCAACACCGCCAGCCTGATCGAGGACATGGCGCGGATGGTTTCTTCCAGCCAGACAGTCCTGAATATCACCAACAAAGCTTTTGAAAGCGTTTCCACCAATGTGGCCAAAACACGAACCTTTATTCAGGAAATCGCACTGGGTTCAGAAGATCAATATAAAGGTGTCGAAAACATCAGCGGTTCGATTTTACAGATCAACAATCTGATAGCGGAACACAGCGCATAAAAAAAGTCCGAACAGGGGGTGTTATGAAAAAAACAAGGATTCTTATCGGCGGGGGCATTCTGTTGCTTGTGCTATTTTTCGGATGGTGGATGTTCAACCGTCCGGAGCGGGGGACAACCGGCTCTATCAGCACCCATTTCCGCTGGCTTGGGCCTGATGACAAGATCGTCATTGATGCATTCGACGACCCCAAAGTTCAGGGGGTCACCTGTCACATCGCACGGGCGCAAACCGGAGGCTTAAAAGGGGAATTGGGTGTCGCGGAAGACACCAGCGACGCCAGCATCGCCTGTCGTCAGATCGGACCGATCAAAATTCTTGGAGACCTCAAGGACGGAGAACGCGTCTTTGACGAACGACGCAGCCTCATCTTCAAAAAACTTCAGGTCGTGCGTTTTTTTGACCGTCAGCGCAACGTACTGGTCTATGTGGCCTACAGCGACCGGGTCATCGAAGGCAGCCCTAAAAACAGCATCAGCACTGTTCCGATCATGGGATGGGTAGCGCCATAATTCATCGTGGCCTCAATAACAAAAAGGCGGGATATCAGCTTCAGCGCCGATAACCCGCCTTTCAAAGCAATGGGCGGAAAAATCATTCTGTAAAACTGTCTTCCAGATGATGGCGTTTGATTTTTTCGATCAATGTCGTACGCTTGATGTTCAGTAGTCTGGCGGCATTCTTCTTGACGCCGTTACTGATTTTCAAGGACTGGCAGATCAAAGATTTTTCAAAATCGTTGACCGCCGTATTCAGACACAGCCCTTCATCTGATATGGCGATATCGGGGACAGCGGGCGGTGTTTCGGGTACCGTGACCGCCCTGACTTTCGGCGGCAGATCCCGCGGATAGATATCGCCTTCGCGGGTCAACACCACCATTCGTTCCATGACATTTCGGAGTTCTCGAACATTTCCGGGCCAGGCGTAGGCTGTCATCAGTTCCACCGTTCTCTCGGAAAGCCCGGAAACATGGGTGTGTTTCGCCTCATTGAGCCGGGTCAAGAAGTGCTCTATCAGAAGGGGGATGTCGGATTTGCGCTCCCGCAACGACGGCAACGTAACAGGAATTACAAAGAGACGATAATACAAATCTTCCCGGAAGGCGCCATTTTCGATGGCGGCTTCCAAATCCCGATGCGTCGCGGCAATTACCCGGACGTCGGCCGTGATGGACTGGCACCCCCCTACCCGCTCGAACACATTTTCTTCAAGAACTCTGAGAAGCTTTACCTGAAGATCGTGACTCATATCGCCGATCTCATCCAGAAAAATGGTGCCGCCATTGGCCAGTTCGAATTTCCCGGGTTTCGCGGTAACAGCGCCGGTAAAAGCGCCTTTTACATGACCGAACAGTTCGCTTTCCAGAAGATTTTCCGGAATGGCGCCGCAGTTGATCTGGATAAACGGTTTATCCCGCCGATAGGACATGTCATGAATGGCTTTGGCGACCAGTCCTTTTCCGGTTCCGGTCTCTCCCTGAACAATAATGGTGCTGTCACTGTCCGCCACTTTTTCGATAATGCGGAACACTTCTTGCATACATCGGCTTTGACCAATGATATTGCAAAAAGAAGCGGGCAACGCCGGTTCTATGTTCAATGATTTCTGCACAGGACAGAAATCCATATCGTACAAGGCAGCGGAATCGTCAATAGCGAGATTGTTCACGGGATGCCTCCTTCATTTTTTCTTTTTTTTTGTCATCCGTCTGAAACAGCTTAAGCAAGGACAATGCCAACCCCCCATCACTGCGGTCATAACGCATGAACCTTGTAATACCATATTGTTACACAACCACTAGAAAATGGTTAAACAATGGCAAACCCCATGAATTTTGCAAAAAGCGAAAACCTGCCTGCGATAATTGGGTCTCATCTAATAATTATATGGATGTTGCAAATAGTTACGGAGAAACAGATGGTTTTGCATTTTGCGATTTGCATTTTGCAATACGGGTAATGAAGAGGGCTGGTGAACGACAGGCGGGAGAAGCAGAGGCGGCTCAGGAACGCCCCTGAAGTGAGGGCGCTCCTGACAAAATGGGAATTGGCGTTAAAATGTGGCTTTGGCGTCTTTCACCGACGAATGAATTGTAAAACGACTGGTTTCTTCAAACCCTTTCAGTTCATTTTCAAGCCCCTCTGACCCGACGAACCGCAGGTGAACTTTATTTTTCTCGCATGCCTGTACCACAGCCATAATCAATTTAATAATTAACATATTTATTTCTTTTACTTTTTTTGTATCCAAAACAAAATGTGACAGACCTTTGGAGGCCATGGATTTCAGGGCCGTGCCCAAATTGCCTTCGATCTCGGCAATGGCCGCCCGGTCAGGTTTCTCAGGCAGGGTCAATACCTGAACATCGTCAAACACGGAAAAAAACGGATTTGAAAACTCATTGACCGCGGTGGCGCCTTTCGGTTCGAGGGTGTAAATTTTCATGACCCTCTCGATCAACTGCTCGCCTTTGAAGGGTTTGACGATGTAATCTTTCACCCCCATCTTGACGATTTGCATCACGTTATCCTTGCCGGACTCCGCCGTCAGCATGATAACCGGAATGTCTTTCAGTTCCGGCTGCCCTTTCAGCTTGGACAACATTTCGATACCGTTCATCACCGGCATGGTAATATCGAGTACAATCAGATCCGGTTTGTTCCGACTCGCAACCGAAAGCCCCTCCACACCATTTTCCGCCTCCGCCACATCACAGTCATATGTTGAAAATGCCTTGGCGACAATTTTTCGGATCGTTTTACTGTCATCAATGGCAAGTACCTTCAGTGTCATAAAATTCTTCCTCCATATCCGCGTAAAATTTATAACGGCTCCGCTGAACCGTTGTATCGGGTATCATCAATTGACGGTCTTGATAAAGACTTCCACCATCGCCAGATGTCCCTGCTGCTGAAATGCAAACCTTTCGTGCCGCATCCAGCCTTTGGATTCGATGACAAAATCGTTACCTCGCGTAATGCTCGGTATCGAAAGCTGGCAGGGCAACCCCGCATCGCAGAGACGTGACTTTAAATCGCCGCCAATCATGTTGCTGACTTCACCGATCACATCGCTGACTTCATCTTCACCTTCAATTTCGTCAGGTTCCATCCCCAGCATGGCGGCAGCCATGACACGGGCGAACGCCGACGGCACATGAATGCAGATATTCCCCATGACATCGCCGGCAAAACTGACACAACCAACGATCTTGTTGGGAGATTTCATGGGCAGCCGACTTTCGATGACGTTCAGTTTCATTGAAAGCATTGTCTGAAACACATCCCGTGTCGAATTGATGGCGAACCCGATCAGATCCAGCTTGCTAATATCGCTCATAAGCTTTCCTCACAAAAAAATATATATTTCAGGAGAAATTGCAATGGCCGCAGCGGGGGCAAGCCCGGTCCGCAAAGCCACCACGGAAAATGGCCGGAAAGCAGCGCTTCCTGCCATCAGGAACACGGCAGACGGATGGTGACGGTCGTACCCTCGTTCACCTTACTTTTCACCTGAATGGCGCCGCCATGATTTTGAATAATGCCATAGCTGATGGAAAGGCCCAGGCCGGTTCCATTTTTCAGCGTTTTCGTAGTAAAAAACGGATCGAAAATTTTGTCAATCACATCTTCAGGGATCCCATGCCCGGTATCTCGAAACTGGATTTCTACCCACTCTGTATCCGCGCCGATGGAAGCATCCGGAAGCGCCTTTCGTGTCGAGATATAAAGCTCTCCGCCTCGCGGCATGGCGTCTCTGGCGTTGGACAGCAGGGTAAACATAACCTGCGTCAGGCTGTCAGCGTTTCCGTCAATCGCCGGCAAGTCTTCCTGGAGATCCATCACATTGCGAATGTGGTCGTAGCGATGTTCGTGTTCGAACAATTGAAACACCTTACGGATCAGCGCATTGACATGCACCCTGTCCATACTGGCGCCAGATGTCTGAGAAAATTGATACAACCCGTTGACAATGCGGGATATTCGCTCTGCCTGTTCGGACATGATGGCAAGATACCGGGTAGAACGTTCATCCAGCCCCTCTTTCATGGCCAGCAGTTGAATATAACCGGACAGGATATTGAGAGGATTCAGAATTTCATGAGATGCGCCGGTCGTCAGTCTGCCGATGGATGCCAGCTTCTCTGCCTGAAGGATCTGCTTTTGCGCCCTCTGGAGAGATTCGTGATCCTTTTTCAGGCGGTCATACAACAGGGAGTTTTCCATCACCAGAGAACACTGTTTGGCCAGCATGGCCAGAAGTTTCATGTTCTCCTGGGTGATAGCGCTTTCTTCGATACCCGTTACGACCAGTACCATTCCCAGTGTGCGTTTGGCGGTCACCAGAGGCAGCATGATGATGGTTTTGTTGTTTTTCAGCGCCAGAGACGGCACCAGCGCCGGTTTACGACGTCTGATGATCCAGGAAAACATTCCACATTCGATCTGGTGTTCCAGCTCGCTTTGAGAGGCGATTCCCATAGAAGAAGGAGACGCATTTTTCAGCACGAATTCATGGGTTTGCTCATCCACCATGAACAGGGCGCATGCCTCCATTCGGATCGAATTCCGGATCTCATTCAAAAAGATATTCCATATCTGATTGATATTGCCGGTAATATCAACCCTGTCCTGAAGCTGGGATATTTCTTCCATCTGGTCAATAAACTCCAGAACCGCCTGATATCCCTTTTCAAGCACGGCAATATCTTTTTCAGAATCATCCGTTGTCATATACAATAAACGATCAATGCGTGTTTTGTGGTTTTAAAAAACAATCCGTCTTTCCCTTCATAAAATCGGTTACCCCGTTCCTGTAACCACCCAGTTGATATCGTGAAATTCTCTTTCCATCTCTTGCACGATAGGTTCCAACACATTCGGTTTCAGGTTCAGCGATGTCCATCCTTCCGCATTGAGGGCAGGTATTTTGTTGTCGCCGCCAGACCCCAGATCAATGGCTCTGGCCAAAATATCCGCAAGGTGGACAATGGCCGTTTCCTTGATAAATCGCCCCGCCTGATCCGGCTGATGATGAAATTCCAGGATATTCACCAGCTTGAGAGGAAGATTCCACTTTTCCGCCAGCAATTTGCCGACATCCGGATGCGTAAATCCCAGCACCTCGCTTTCCGCCAGAATAATCAGGGAATTCCGCTGTCGGGTAAGCGCCATGACATTCATGAAATCGTCAGGCAGAAACAGCATTTCGACAATCTTCCCGATATCGTGCAACAACCCGGAAACAAACAGTTCTTCGACCTTCTCGTATCTCAGATACGTGCCGATGACTTTGGCGCCGATGGCGCACCCCAGGGAGTGATCCCAAAACCTTTCTTGAATTGCCCGCTGATCTTTATAACGACTTGAAAACATATTAAAAACAGATGTCGTTAGCAACAGATTGCGAATGGCGTCAAAACCCAGCAACACAATGGCGCCCGTGATGGTGGAAATTTTCTGGGGAAACCCGTAAAACGATGAATTGACCAATTTCAACAGGCGGGCGGTCAGCACCTGGTCATCGGTAATGACGCTGGCCAGATCTCTGGCGGAAGATTTGGGGTTGTTGACCAGTTCCGTAATTTTGAGTACGGTTCTGGGAAGGGTGGGCAAGTCATCAATCTGGTTGATGATGCGTTTGAGATTTCTGGGCGCCATATTATTTCTCTTTTTGCAGCCGTTTTTCCAAGAGATTTCCGGCAACCCGCATGATCTCTTCCATTATCGGATTGGGGAGCGTTTCTGAAAATTTCGCTCGAAGCGACTCATCAATGGTATCTCTGAGCGCTGTTTCGGTATCCATTTGACCTGCGGAGAGGCCGTCCTCAGCGGTACCGTCCACCCAGATATCGCGAACCCCCCAGGATTTGAGCATATAGATATTTTTCTCGGTCAGCCGAACGTTCGACTTGAGCAGGAGGGCATCCTGAACCGTAAAAACGGATTTGGCCACGGTCATACCGGGCTTAACCTTGTCCAGATCAATTTTATACATAAAAACCCATGTCTTACTTCGGTTGAGGACGCAACAACGCCAGCGTTTCCACCAGATGTTTCAGGTTGACGGGCTTTTGGAGATAGTGGTCCGCGCCTGCCCCCAGGGCCTCGACGATGGTATCCGGATCTCCGTAGGCGGACAGCATGATCACCCCGATTTCCGGCTTGTCCTGTTTGATGGTTTTAAGCACATCCATCCCGCTTATTCCCGGCATCCGGATATCCAGGATCACCACATGGGGCTTCAATTCTGGAAAAATCGCCAGCGCATCTTCTCCGCTTGAAACGGCTGTTACCGAATACCCACTCAGCGTCAGATATTCCTGCATCAGATCTCCGACAAACAGCTCATCATCCACCACCAGCACCCGTATTGGTTCCATCCTCCAGATTTCCTTGTCTGACGCATAACATTCATCGAGAAAGTCACGCTACTGTCTGGAAAATATTCCCAATCAAAAACAATCTTCAAAATCAAGATATTATATCCGCATATCACGGACCAGCGCATGAAATTCTAAAGCGGTGTATTATTCAGAAAAAACGACTGGGAATGTGATTAGGAGAATTATCATGACGACAATTCGATATCAAGATAAAAACAGGCGGGATAGCCCCGCATTCTTGGGGGCGGGTACTCAGGCGGGAATTTCGACTATGGGACGCAATGCTCTGGTTGCCGTTATCGGACGCAGCCCTGTATTCAGGGTCATACTTTTTTATCGAACAGTATCCCTATCATTTT
>JAJYBO010000125.1 GCA_021778975.1 Deltaproteobacteria bacterium | reverse complement strand
CCATCCGCTTTTTTCCCGATATTGCGTTTGACTTTTGCAGGCGATAGTGACATACCGCTTCGCATAATTCCCGATTTTCTGATTCATAATCAATAAATCCCTTGACACCTAGTGGATAATTTGGCAAAGAACACAATTTCAGTCTCCGAGCGTTTTTCGTTCGGCGTCAAACGCAAGAAGCATATCGTGTGCAGGGTGAATTCATGATGAACGTATAACAAGTTGAAAATGCAGAACAAGGCATTGCCTGTTTTAGTCTTGGACGCCTTTTGATGGTCTCGTAGAAAGTCCGAACCTTTAAATTTCAGAGAAGAACAGGAAGACAATTATGAGCAACAAGACCACGGTAGGATCTGTTTTGGTTGTGGGCGGTGGTATTACGGGAATGCAGTCTGCCATAGATCTGGCGGAATCCGGATATTACGTATATCTGGTCGAAGAAAGTCCGGCAATTGGCGGCGTCATGGCCCAGTTAGATAAAACCTTTCCCACCAACGACTGTTCCATGTGAATTATTTCTCCTAAACTGGTCGAGGTCGGCCGGCACAACAACATCGAACTCCTCACTCTTTCCAAAGTCACCGCCATTTCTGGCGATGCGGGTAATTTTACCGTTTCCGTCAAACAATCTCCCCGTTTTGTGGACATGGACAAATGTATCGCCTGCGGTACATGCGCCGAGAAATGCCCGGCAAAAACAGCGGATGCCTTCAATGAAGGGCTTGCCAAACGAAAAGCCATTTATGTCCCGTATGCGCAGGCCGTTCCCCTCAAATACGCCATTGACAAAAACCGCTGCATTTATTTCCAAAAAGGCAAATGCCGGGCCTGTGAAAAATTTTGTCCGACAAACGCCATCAAATTCGACGATCAGGAAAAAGACATTACGCTGAATGTGGGCTCCGTCATCATCACCGCCGGATTTACACCGTTCAATCCAGACAAGTTCGACAATTACCAGCATGCCAAATTTCCCAACGTCGTTACCAGCATGGAATTCGAACGAATTCTGTCTGCAGGCGGCCCCTTCGGCGGCCATATTCACCGACTTTCGGACGGGCGGGAACCTCAAAAAATCGCCTGGCTCCAATGCGTCGGCTCCCGCGATTTGAACCGGTGCGACAACGAATACTGCTCATCGGTCTGCTGCATGTACGCCATCAAAGAATCCGTCATCGCCAAAGAACATCTGGGGCCAGATTTCAAACCGACCATTTTCTTTATGGACATGCGGACCCACGGTAAAGATTTCGAGAAATATTACGAACGCGCCAAATCACAGGGCGTGCGATTCATCCGTTCCCGCGTTCATACCATCACCGAAACCGATACATCCGGAACCCTCGAACTGGTGTATGCTACAGAATCCGGAGAGCGCGTTTCCGAACAGTTCGATATGGTGGTGCTGTCCGTGGGTATGGAACCCGCGGCATCCGCCATGGAAGCGGCCAAAACGCTTGGCATCGAGCTGAATAATTATCATTTTGTCAAGACATCCGACATGACGCCGGTTGCTACGTCGCGGGAAGGCATTTTCGTGGCAGGCGCGCTTCAGGGGCCTAAGGACATTCCACAGTCTGTCGTCGAAGCCAGCGCGGCGGCCTGTTCGGCGGCGGTCAATCTGGCGTCGGCCAGAGGGTCGCTGGTCAAGGAAAAAACTTTTCCGGCCGAGCGGTCCGTCCAGGACGATGCGCCGCGAATCGGCGTGTTTGTCTGCAATTGCGGCATCAATATTGGCGGTATTGCGGATGTGCCGGCGGTGGCGGCCTATGCCAGAGAGCTGGGAAACGTCGTTTTTACCGAAGAGCCGCTGTTCGCCTGCAGCCAGGACGCTCAGGAGAAAATGGTCGAGATTATCCGCGAGCAGAAACTCAACCGCGTCGTGGTGGCGGCCTGTACGCCCAGAACGCACGAACCGCTGTTTCAGGAAACCATTCGTAACGCCGGGCTGAACCCCTATCTCTTTGAAATGGCCAATATCCGCAACCAGTGTACCTGGGTGCATTCATCCGAAAAGGAAAAAGCCACCGAAAAGGCCAAGGATCTGGTGCGGATGGCGGTTCAACGGGCAGGTATCCTGGAGCCGATTCCCGATCTGTCTGTCGGTGTCAACAAATCGGCGCTCGTGATTGGCGGCGGCGTTGCCGGTATGACGGCTGCCATCAGTCTGGCGGATCAGGGGTTTGCCGCAACGGTTGTCGAAAAATCCTCCAGCCTCGGCGGGTCCGCCCGCGATGTCCAGCATAGCTGGCGGGGTGAAGACATCCAGGCCCATCTCAAAAAACTGGTGGATCGGGTCAACAGCCATCCTCACATCACCGTTCTCACTTTAGCCGAAATCGTGGATGCGTCGGGATTTGTGGGCAATTTTGAAACCCGTGTCAAAGTGAATACGAACATCCACACCATTCAGCACGGGGTTGTAATTGTCGCGACCGGCGGACGGGCCAGTGTGACCGATGAATATCTTTACGGCAAACATCCGGCGGTGACGCGCTGGCATGATCTGGAACAAAATCCAGAGCTTCTGAGTGGCGCCAGCAGTGTGGTTTTCATCCAGTGTGTGGGATCGCGAGACGATCAGCGTCCGTATTGCTCGCGACTCTGCTGTACGTCGTCGGTATATCAGGCTATCGAAATTAAGGAAAACCACCCGGATACGGATGTCTTCATTTTATATCGGGATATCCGGACGTTCGGCGAGCGGGAGGTGCTGTATAAGAAAGCCAGAGAAAAAGGCGTAATCTTCATCCGATATTCACTGGACAAAAAGCCGGTGGTCACCGGGTCTGGCGATGGGCTTGACGTCCGGGTTTTCGATCCGATTCTTCAAAAAGAACTGGTCATTCATGCGGATCGGGTGAATCTGGCAACCGCTATCGAGCCGTCTCCGAACGAAGATATCGCGGCGCTCTATAAGCTGCCGGTCAATGCCGAGAAGTTTTTCATGGAGGCGCATGCCAAGCTCCGGCCGGTGGATTTCGCTTCGGATGGCCTGTTTGTCTGTGGTATTGCGCATTATCCCAAATCCATTGACGAAAGCATTGCCCAGGCAATGGCTGCCGCCGGACGCGCCGCGACCGTGCTGGCCAGAGCGTCCATCCAGATTTCACCGCTGGTATCTCAGGTGAATAGCGATCTGTGTATCGGCTGCGGTCTGTGTACCGAAATATGTCCTTTTGGCGCCATCATTCAAGAAGACGCGGACGGCAAGGGGTTCAGAGCCAAAAATATTTCGGCGTCCTGTAAAGGGTGCGGACTGTGTGCATCCTCCTGCCCGAAAAAGGCCATTGACATGCTGCATTTCCGGGACGCTCAGATTCTTGCCGCCGTGTGCGCCGCGGTCTGACAACATACAACGACAGCTTCCAACATAATGATTTGGGGAGCACTATCCGATGCCCGATATCTTCCCCAAATCATCATCGCGTGAGGTTGTACCAATCACAATCCAACAGAGGTAAATATGGAACAAGCTGAACCTAAAATCGTTGCATTTCTCTGTAACTGGTGTGCTTATGCCGGCGCGGATCTGGCCGGGGTGTCTCGGCTCCAGCATCCTTCGAACATGAGAACCGTCCGGGTCATGTGCTCCGGACGGATAGATCCGCTCTTTGTCGTTCAGGCGCTCAAAAGCGGGTGTGACGGCGTTCTGGTGGCCGGCTGACATTTCGGCGACTGTCATTACCTGGAAGGTAATATTCAGGCTGAAAAAAAGATCCTCATGACGCAGAAGCTCTTGAAAATCGCCGGTATTGGCGAGAATCGCCTTCATGTGGCGTGGCTTTCTTCCGCGGAAGCGCAGCGGTTTGTGGATATATCCACGGATGTCATAAACTCCATCAAAGCACAGGGCCGTTTTGACGCCGCCATGTTTTCCATGGAGCTGACAGCGGTCGAAGATACGCTCAAGACCGAAATCCTGCGCTGGATGATCGGTAAAGAAATAAAGCTGTTATCAAAAGGCGATGTGTATGGCCGTAAATGGGAAAAAGACAGATTTGAATCCATTCTGGATTCAGTCTTAGAGAGAGAATATCACAAGCAGTTGATTCGTCAGGCGATTCTTGCAGGATTCACATCTGTCAGGGCCATCAGCCAGAAGGTGGGGCTGGAGCTGAAGCGGATATCCTATCTGCTGGCGGATATGGAAAAAACCAATATGATCGAATTCAAGGGACATACGGAGTGTATTCCGGTTTTCGCTGCGCTGTAATAAAGCGGGTTACTTCAATCAGAAAAACAACAGCGTGTATCGCCGCGCTGCAAGCCAGAATGCAATATAAGGAGTTATCATGGGATCGGTGAATGGCAAGAAAAGTGGGTCCGTGATGGTCGTTGGCGCCGGTATCGCCGGGATGCAGGCATCGCTCGATCTGGCCAATTCGGATTATTATGTACATTTGGTAGATAAACTGCCAACGGTCGGCGGCATGATGGCCCGACTGGACAAGACGTTTCCGACCAACGACTGTGCGATGTGAGTGATCTCACCCAAACTGGTCGAGGTCGGCCGGCATCTGAACGTCAATATCATCACGAACAGTGAAATCAAATCCGTGGAGGGCGAGCCTGGAAACTTCACGGTGACACTCGTCAATCACCCTCGATACATTGATCCCGTCAAATGTACAGGCTGCGGGGAATGCGCGCGTCACTGTCCGGTGACAGCCGTTAATCGCTACAACAAAGGGCTCGATGATCGCAGGGCCACATTTATCGAATATCCCCAGGCCGTGCCGCTGGCGTTTGGCATTGACACGGATACCTGCATCGGGTGCGGCCTTTGTGAGAACATGTGCGTCGCGAAGGCCATCCGGTATGACGACGTCGAACGCGAATCCGTCCTGACGGTCGGGTCCATCATTCTGGCGTCCGGCAGCCAGGGCTACGATCCGTCCAAACTCGATTTTCTCGGGTATGGCAAATATCCCAACGTCGTTACCAGCGAGGAGTTCGAGCGGATATTGAGCGCATCCGGCCCGTATCGCGGTCATCTCTGCAGACCCCTCGACCGTGAAGAACCCAAGAAAATCGCATGGCTTCAATGCGTCGGATCTCGTGACACCAACAAATGTGGCAACGGTTACTGCTCATCCGTATGCTGTATGTACGCCGTCAAAGAGGCCATGATCGCCAAGGAGCACGCGCATTGCGATCTGGATTGCGTCGTTTTCAACATGGACATCCGCACCTTTGGCAAGGATTATGAAAAATATTACTTGAGGGCCAAAGACAAGGATGGCGTTCGCTTTGTCAAAGCCAGGGTGCATACCATCACGGAAATTCCGGAAACCGGCGATCTGATAGTGCGTTTTGCCAACGAGTCCGGCCAGATACAGGAAGAAACCTTCAACATGGTGGTCCTGTCCGTGGGGCTTCAGATCCCTGAAACCTCCAGAGAACTGGCCCAGAAGCTGGAAATAGACGTTAACAAGTACAATTTTGTCGCGACCGACCCGTTTACGCCAGTGCAGACGTCCCGTGCTGGCATTTATACCTGCGGTGTATTTCAGGGACCTAAAGACATTCCCAGCTCCATCACGGAAGCCAGCGCCGCGGCCTGTATCGCCGGCGCCGATCTTGCCGAGGCCCGCGGTACCGATACCAAAGTCATTCAGATTCCGGATCAGCAGGATGTGACTGCCGAAACCCCGCGTATCGGCGTGTTTGTCTGCAACTGCGGCATCAATATCGGCGGCATCGTCAATGTCCCCGAAGTGACGGCTTATGCAGAAAAATTGCCGTATGTGGTTTATGCCGACCAGAATCTTTTCACCTGTTCTCAGGATACCCAGGACAAGATCAAGGAAAAGATTATCGAGCATAAACTCAACCGCGTGGTGGTGGCGTCGTGCAGTCCCAAAACCCATGAGCAAATGTTCATGGAAACCCTCGAAGCCTGCGGTCTGAACCGTTATCTCTTCGAGATGGCCAACATCCGCAATCAGAATTCCTGGATTCACTCCAAATCGCCGGCGCTGGCTACGCAGAAAGCCAAAGATCTGGTGCGCATGGCGGTGGCGCGTTCCGCAACGCTGAAGCAGTTGAACGAAAAAGTCATTTCCGTCAACAAGCAGGCGCTGGTGATCGGAGGTGGTGTTGCGGGTATGAACGCCGCACTGGGTCTGGGGAAACAGGGATTTCGTGTAGTTCTGCTCGAAAAGGAATCGAGTCTGGGCGGTTTTTCCCGCTATCTGCATCACACCATCGAAGGCGGCGATATTCAGGCGTATCTCAATCAACTGGTCGCCGAAGTGTTGTCCTGTGACAATATCGAGGTGCTGACAGGCGCCCGTGTGGTGGATTTCAGTGGTTACAAGGGTAATTTTACGACCGATGTGCTGGTGGGGCCACAGACGGAAAAACGCACCATCCAGCACGGCATTATCATCGTGGCGACCGGCGCCAAAGAATACACGCCCAAAGAATACGCCTTTGGTCAAGATCCGCGTGTGGTGACGCAGGTGCAGTTCGGAGATATCCTCGAAGAAAAAGGCGCAAAGGATATGTCTGCGGTGGTCATGATCCAGTGTGTCGGTTCCCGGAATGCGGAAAACGAAAACTGTTCCCGCATTTGTTGCCAGAATGCAGTCAAAAATGCGCTGATCGTCAAGAAACAAAATCCGGATACCAATGTATTTGTCCTCTATCGTGATATCCGCACCTATGGCCTGATGGAGGATTACTATACGGAAGCCAGAAATCTGGGGGTCATCTTCATCCGGTTCGAAGCCGACAACCCGCCTCAGGTGACACCTTCTCCGGAAGGAATGCTGGTGACGGTGAAAGATCATATTCTCCAGCAAAATCTTGAAATTCAGGCGGATATAGTGGTGCTCAGCGCCGGTGTGACAGCGGAGGACACTTCCGATCTTTGCAGTATCATGAAATTCAACCGCAATCCCGAAGGGTTCTTCATCGAAGCGCATGTCAAGCTCCGTCCGGTGGATATGCCCGGAGAAGGGATTTTCTTGTGCGGTACGGCTCACGGCCCCAAGCTGATTACCGAGACGATCTCTCAGGCTCAGGCCGCGGCTTCCCGCGCCACCACTTTTCTGTCCAAATCCGAGATCAAACTTTCGGCCATTACGGCGCAGGTGGACACGGAACACTGTGTGAAATGTCTGACCTGTGTTCGATCCTGTCCGTTCAACGTACCGGTATTCAATACCGAAAAACAGGTCATTGAAATAGACGAGGCCATCTGTCACGGCTGTGGTGTATGCGCCGGCGTGTGTCCACGTCAGACAATTCAACTCAACTATTATGAAGACGATCAGATTCTGTGTAAAATAGATGCCTTGCTGGCAGGAGGGATGTAATGACCGAATTCGAGCCAACCATTATCACGTTTTGCTGTGATTATTGAGGATATTCCGCCGCGGACCTGGCAGGTTCGATGCGACTCGATTATCCGGCGAATATCAAGATTATCCGGGTTCCCTGTACCGGAAAAGTGGATTTGATGTATCTCCTGACGGCAATTCAAAAAGGAGCGGATGGCGTTTATGTGGTAGGATGTCTGGAAGGCTCCTGCCATTACAAGAAAGGAAATTTCAAGGCGCGGGAGAGAGTCGAACATGCCCGGCGTCTGCTGGATGAAGTAGGTCTTGAAGGTGATCGGGTCCGCATGTATAATCTGTCTTCGGGTGAGGGGCCGACATTCGCCGCATACGCGCGTGAGATGACGGAACATATCAAGAAGCTGGGACCCAATCCTTTGAAAAAATGGGCGACAGCCTGAAAAAGAGGAGTCATTTATGGCAGAAGAAGTAATCAAGCTGGGCGGTAAAAAGAAGAGCATGTTTATCGACAAGGTCAAGGAGATTATCCCTGACGGAGGCAATCTGAATCTTTGCCTTACCTGTGGCGCCTGTTCGTCCGGATGTCCGGCGACCGGGCTTGAAGGGATGGATCCCCGCAAGTTCCTGCGCATGGCGGCGCTGGGAATGGATGATGAAATCATAAAATCGGACTGGCCCTGGATGTGTACCATGTGCCAGCGGTGCATTTATGTTTGTCCGATGAAGATTGATATTCCTCAGTTGGTGTTTAACGCCCGTGGGTTGCGTCCGAGGGAGCAGCGTCCCAAAGGCATTTTGGCGTCATGCGACATGCA
>JAJYBO010000124.1 GCA_021778975.1 Deltaproteobacteria bacterium | reverse complement strand
TTCAAAGAAGGTGCTTTTTTTAATCCCGTTTGAACCCGCAATGAATTCGCGGGCAAAATCATCTTCGTTAATACACTGAACCAGATGGCACCCTGAAGTGTGTTCTTCAAGGTGAAAATATACCAGTGCATTAAGCTGTTGTTCGAAGCTGAGTTCCAAGGGTTTATTACCTCGCGCCAATAACAGGGGAATTCCACTCCTTATGGCATGAATCGGATTGAGCAGGTCATATAAAGAAGGAGTGAAGAATTTTTTCTCATAAGGGTAGAAAATTTTTGGCATTTTCATATCTCGCTAATATTGTTATAGATTATGAATAATCGGCCAAAAAATTTATTTTTTATTAAATGTCAAGAGAAAAAATGATATCTGCGTATATTTTTAAAAAAAATTTTGCTCCCCTTCAAGTTGTAGAAATTAAGCCGTCCCGGCGGGCAATTCTTGCAAGCATGCAATTTCCTAACCGGACAACGCTGGGACTTTGGACAAACTTATCAGGATAAACATAACCTATTGGAAAAACCAACATTGTTATTGTCTATCCAAAAACCATTTAATTTCAAATAATTACCAACAATTCGCTCAGGCCGACCCGACCAGCGCCGGAATATATATCCGGCATTGCTGAACGTGTTGTGGCGGTGGGCAACATATTCATTCCTGGTGTAATCATGAGCAAACTAATGATGACGCTGGCTTTAACCATTTGGGCGGGGATACTGCTGCTGTGTCATGTATTGTGGGGCTGGGTCCCGATACTCGATTCCACCAATCTGGCTTTTCACGAAGCAGGCCACCCCCTGTTCGGCATGCTCTCGGATCGCCTCATGGTCTATGGCGGCACCCTTATGCAATTACTCATGCCCGGTGTCTGCGCGTTTGAAATGCGGCGCCAGCAGAAATATGCGGGGTTCTATTTCTGCCTTATCTGGTTTGCTGAAAACTTGCTGAATATCGCCCGCTATATGGCGGATGCAAGGGCGCATCAATTACCACTGGTGGGAGGCCTGGACCCTGAGGACTTCCACGATTGGACGCGTATTCTCGATAATTGGGGACTATTGTCCTGGGATACCTCGCTGGCCAATTGTTTGCGGTTGCTGGCGTTGGGCTTGATGGTCTGGACACTGTGGCGGGCATGGTCGCGGTCACATGCGAATTAACAGAATATGATCAAATGGGAGTTGGTGATAAAACAGATATCTCTTGCAAAAAAAATTTGTTAATAATAGGAAGAAAAACGGAACTAAAAGGCGGACACCATTTCATAATATACCATCGGCATGTCGGCAAGATATTTTTGCTTTTCAGATAGCGATCTCAAGCATGACCGATAGATGTTGAACCCATGCAAGGGGCGTCGTCCTGTCATGCGCATTCTGAAACGTTACCCCATACAGATACTGGGATTCGGCGTTATGCTCCTGTTTGTGGGGCTTGCGATCATCCGGATTGATTTTATTGATACCCTTGATTTCAAGCTCTACGATATGCTGATGCACTTCAGAGCTAACGCGGGCAACAGCAATATTGTACAGGTGGAAATTGACGATGATTCTATCGAAAAACTGGGGCGCTGGCCATGGCCGCGGTCGCTTCTGGCGAAAGGTATCCAGGCGATCAGCGCCGGGAAACCGCGTGTTATCGGTTTGGACATCATTCTCAGCGAACCGGAAAGAAACGCTGGTCTTCAGGAAATTCAAAGCCTTGATGACATATTTCGGAAAACGCTTCTCGATCAGACCGGAGAAAGCGGCGCTGCTTTTGCCCGGGCCATGTCGGACGCACAGCAGCGTCTCGACAATGATCGTATCCTCACAAACGCCATCATTGCATCCGGATGTGTGGTGCTGCCGTTTTTTTTCAGAGAGTCCGCTGCAGCGGATACGACGGAGCCGCCCGGAAGAAATCCCCTTTCAGGCAGAAGCGCCATTCACAAGTTCCAAAACCCCGAACACCTCGATTATCCCCGCTCTAATAATATTGTCCTGCCCATTCCGATGTTTCTAGAAGCGGCTATTGGCGCCGGTCACATCAACCTGAACTACGACATTGATGGAAAAGCCCGGCGCGAACGTACGTTTTATGGGTATCACGGTCTGCTGTATCCTTCCTATGCGGTCAGACTGGTGGCGGCTTATCTGAATGTCCCCATGAATGCTGTCCGCACCGATATCGGCAATGAATTGTGGATTGACAATATAAAAATTCCGCTTACCGCATATTCTGAGGTGCTAATCGGTTTTAAGGGGGAACGCGGGGCTTTCAAACGCTATTCCTTCTATGATGTCGTGAACGACAAAGTGCCTGCATCCCTGTTTCATCAAAAATTAGTGCTGGTTCATACATCGGCGGCCGGTATCATGAACCCTCTCAGTACGCCGACGGACGCCGCTATGTCCGTAGGAGAATTCAACGCCAATGCGGTGTGGTCCATTCTGAATCACCGCTGTATTCAGGAGCCGATGTGGGGGAGCATAACGAAGCTTGGGATAATGCTGTGTATGGGATTGATGGTTGCGTTTATATTTCCCCGGCTCAGATCCGTCATGTCTGGCGTTTTGTTCTGGACGCTGCTGGTGATGATGATCGGAACACAGACCTATCTCTTTGTATCCCGCGGGCTGTGGATTAAAAGTGCATATCCGGTGCTTCAGATGATTGTCAGTTTTATTGGTGTATTGACCATCCAGTATTTTGTCACCGAAACCAGCAAGGAAAAAGTTGAAGGAGAATCCGCGGAAACCAACCGCATGCTGGGGCTTTCCTTTCAAAGCCAGGGGATGCTGGATATGGCGTTCGACAAGTTTCGACGGATTCCGGTTGATGAACAGGCCAAAGACGTTTTATACAACCTGGCGCTGGATTATGAGCGCAAACGTCAGTTCAACAAGGCCGCTTCGGTGTTTGAATATATCGAGACCCATGACGGCAAATTCCGTGATGCGGCGGGCAGAAAAAAGAAGCTGATGCAGTTGAGCGACACCATGGTGTTTGGGGATGGCCTGCTGGGGTCTGGTTCTTCTTTAGACGGCATGATGGTGACCGGAGACGGCATCCGCCCGACATTGGGGCGATATGAAATCATCCGCCAGCTCGGAAAAGGGGCGATGGGGGTGGTGTATCTGGGGAAAGACCCGCGGATCAACCGGACGACCGCCATCAAGACGTTTCGATTTACCGAGGGGCTGGATCCGGAACAGGCGAAAAAAATGCGCGAGCAGTTTTTCCGGGAGGCGGAAAGCGCCGGCACCCTGTCGCATCCGAATATCGTCACCATTTACGATGCCGGCGAAGAACAGGATCTGGCCTATATCGCCATGGAATATCTGGAAGGCGATAGTTTTGAAAAATTTGTGGTTGGTGGTGATCTGCTGCCAATCCGAAGCGTCATTGATTATGTGGCGGATATTGCGCTGGCGCTGGATTATGCGCATCAGAAAGGGGTGGTTCACCGGGATATCAAACCGGCCAATGTCATGCTGCTGAAAAACGGTGTCGTCAAGATCACGGATTTTGGAATCGCCAGAATCACTGCCGCCTCCCAGACGCAGACCGGTGTGGTCAAGGGCACGCCGTCTTATATGTCGCCGGAACAGTTTTCCGGAAAAAAGGTGGATGGCCGCTCCGATATTTTTTCGCTAGGCGCCATGATGTTTCAACTTCTGACCGGGAGGTTGCCGTTTCAGGGAGACAGTCTGCCGGCGCTTATGCACCAGATCATGAATGAACCGCATCCGGATCCTCGAACACTGAACCCTAAAATTTATCTTCCGCTGGTTCGTATTCTCGATAACGCACTGGCGAAAGAGGTGGACAAACGATATCCACGCGCATCTTTTATGGGAATTCATCTGAAAAAACTGGGTGAAAAAATTGACGCAGTTACGGCGGCTGGCAAAACTGCCGATCAAAAAGCGATATGAATATGTCCGCACCAATCAGGATATGACGCCCATGACAAGCATTGAATCCGCCGGATGTACCGATATTGGCAGAGTCCGATCCAACAATGAGGATTTCTTTCTGGTAAGCGACGCATCGAAGTTGTTCATTGTTGCGGATGGAATGGGCGGACATCAGTCCGGTGAGGTCGCCAGCAGACTGGTCGTTGAACATATCCGTGATTTCTGGAGCCGGGCTGGCGCCGATATCTCTGAAGAAATACTGCCGAACGCCGATGCCGCTTTGTCCGATGAAGCCAATCGGCTTGCCGCGGCCATCACATTTTCCAACTGGAATATTCATGAGTTTTCTCATACTCACCAGACGTACTGGAAAATGGGATCCACCGTTGCCGCCGTGTTGGTGACGGAGACAACGCTTATTGCCGCGAACGTGGGGGATAGCCCGATTTATCTGGTGCATGGCGATCATATCGAACTGATATCCGTCATCCACAACGTGGCCGCGGAACTGGCGGCCCGGGGGCATCCGGAAAGCACCATTGCGGAACGATACCGCAACATGCTGACCCGCGCCATGGGGATTGACGATGTGGTGGAACCCTATATTTGCGAAGCGCCATTTTTTGATGGTGACATTGTCGTTATGGCGACGGATGGGCTCAGCAACAAGGTTTCTCCGGAAGAAATCCGCCGAATTGTTCGAGACATGCGGCCGGAAGCCGCGTGCCGCTACCTGGTAAATCTGGCCAATGAACGCGGCGGGGAAGACAATATCACAGTGATTATCCTTGCCCTTGCGCTGTCTAAAAGCCGGTGGCGTGAGGCAGTCATGGACATTCGTTCAAAAATTCGCTATGGTATGCAAAAGTTAAGAACATATTTCAAGAGTTCCACGATGTATCCAACACCATTATCTTGAACGCTGAACCATCACCAGATAAACCCAACAAGCCAGTGAGGTCTGACGATGCCGGTGCTTAAACTGAAATTTAAAGACGTTTTTCAGAAAGATTTTGTATTCCACAAAGGAGATTCCCTCACCATTGGCAGGCTGCAGGAAAATAATATCTGCATAGAAAACCTGGCGGTATCCAGCCATCACGCCAAAGTGGATGCCGTGGGAGAAGGCATACTGTTGACGGATCTCAAAAGCAAAAATGGGACATTTGTCAATGGTACAGCCATTACCGCGCACTGGTTGACGGCTGGTGACGAGGTTCAGATTGGCAAACATGTTCTGGTGTTTGAATATCTCGACGGTGAAACACCGGCAGGAAAACCTCCTGCGGCGATGGTTCAGACAATGGTGATGGATGCCGGCGCAATTCGGAATCTCGCTTCGGACAGAGGGACTCCAGAAACGCCGGTGCAACCTGAGCCACCTGAAAAGACCGGATTTTTGACCTTTTTATCCGGCGGTGATGGGGAGTTTGAGCTTACCAGAAAACTGACCAAAATCGGAAAAAGCACCACATCGGATATTATCGTCAGCGGGCTGACGGTGGGGCAGACAGCCGCCACCATCAGCAGGAGACCGCTGGGGTATTATCTGAGCTATGTCGGAGGCATTTCCAGGCCCAAAGTCAATGGCGAGGCTGTCAAAGACTCGGTGCTGCTCAAAGATTTCGATGTGATTACCATTGGTTCGAACAAGATGCAGTTTGTTTACGGCAAGCCGTCGCCGGTATGATTACAACAAGGAGTTATGCAAGACGATCATGATACACATTACCCTTCCGGATGGAAGCATCAAAACGTTTGAAAATCCTCTCACCGGGATGGATATCGCCCGGAACATTTCGGAGCAACTGGCCAAAAATTGTGTGGCGATGGACCTCGATGGCCGGCTGGTGGATATGGATACCGCTGTTTCTCAGGATGCAACGGTGCGGTTGATTACCACCCATGATCCGGAAGCCCTTCAGATCATGCGGCACAGCGCCGCGCATGTAATGGCCCAGGCCATTTTGCACCTGTACCCGGAGGCGAAGCTGACCATCGGCCCGGTGGTTGAAGAAGGGTTTTATTACGATATTGATATGGGGCCAGTATCGGAGGACGATTTCCCCAAAATCGAGGCGGAAATCCAGCGGATCGTTCAGTCGAAGATTCCGTTCCGGCGCAAAGAAGTCTCCAAATCCGATGCGCTGGCGTTATATCAGAATGAACCCTACAAACTCGAACTCATCACCGACCTGGCGGACGGCACCATTTCCCTGTATGAGCAGGGGGATTTCACCGATCTTTGCCGGGGGCCGCACATTCCGCACACCGGTTTTGTCAAGGCCATCAAGCTCATGAAGGTGTCCGGCGCTTACTGGCGGGCGGATCCATCCAAAGCGCAGCTTCAGCGGATCTATGGTACGGCGTTTTTCGACAAAAAAGAGTTGAAAGCCTATCTTACGTTCATCGAGGAAGCCAAAAAACGCAACCACCGCAAGATCGGCGCCGCGCTCGATCTTTTCAGCTTTCATGATGAAGCCCCCGGAATGCCGTTCTTTCACGCCCGCGGCATGGACATCTGGAACACGCTTCTGGAATACTGGCGGGCGGAGCATCGGGCGGCCGGCTATGTGGAAACCAAAACTCCCATTATGCTGAACCGGGATCTCTGGGAACGCAGCGGCCATTGGGAAAATTACCGTGAAAATATGTACACCACTCAGGTGGATGAAATCGAATACGCCATCAAGCCCATGAACTGTCCGGGCGGAATGCTGCTGTACGGGCTGAAGCCTCATTCCTACAAAGACCTGCCGATTCGCGCGGCGGAAATTGGTCTGGTGCATCGTCACGAGTTGAGCGGCGTGCTGTCCGGTCTGTTCAGGGTGCGGGCATTTCATCAGGATGATGCGCATATTTTCATGACGCCGGAGCAGATCGAATCCGAGATACTGGGGGTTCTCAAGCTGGTCGAAAAAGTTTACAACACGTTTGGGCTGGGGTTTCATCTCGAACTTTCCACAAGACCCGTCAAGTCCATCGGTTCGGACGCGCAGTGGGAGGAAGCCACCAGCGGGCTGAAATCCGCGCTGAATGCTTATGGGAAGCCGTACAAAATCAACGAAGGCGATGGTGCGTTTTACGGCCCTAAAATTGATATTCACATCAAGGACGCTCTGGGGCGGACATGGCAGTGCGGCACTATTCAGCTAGATATGGCGCTGCCCGAACGTTTCGATCTGACCTATGTCGGTAAAGACAACGAGAAACACCGGCCCATCATGATTCATCGGGTCATTTACGGTTCGATCGAGCGGTTTTTCGGGATACTGGTAGAGCATTTCGCCGGAAAGTTTCCCCTGTGGCTTGCGCCGGTTCAGGCGACGATTCTGCCCATCAACGACGAGCTGGCGCCTCATGCCGCGACCATACGAGACATGTTCACACAAAACGGAATTCGGGTAGAAATGGATGACCGCACCGAAAGCCTGAACCGGAAGATTCGAGAGGCGCAAATCAGCAACATTCCGGTCATTATCACGGTCGGCGCCAAAGAAAAAGAAGCCGGTACGCTGTCGGTGAGGACGCTGGATGGGAATGTCCGCATGGGGGTGGTTCCCGATGCGCTGATCCGCAGGCTGGTTGAGATCATCCGCAGCAGAGAGATGGGCCTGAATTTGTCGTGACAGAGGTGTCGCCGGGTTTAAGAAAATGCCTCTGTAACCCATTATTCGGTGGTGGGTGAGATTAGCTTTATATTAAACAATTCAAGCCCTTGATCTTGAGGATTGATGCCTTTATACGCCAAAAGTAAGTCAATTTTAGACACCACCCAATATTGACGGCTTCGTAAAAAGTCCGGATGCTGCGTTGCGCTGCATCCTTCGTCGTTGTGGCGTACCATAAGTACGCCTCACTCCTCAGGATTTGCGCGCCTTGCCTGCGGCCTTTTTACAAAGCCGTCCGAAATTCGACTTTTTACGAGGGCATCAATATTCATAGGAGTGATGAATATGTCTGATGTGGATGATAATGTGGAGCGATGGCCAGATGCCACATTGGGTGGTTCTGTATGGAAACGAGATCCGGTTACCAAGATATTTTCGCTTGTCAAGTTTCGTAATAAGCATGTTGATAAGCGTTGGGGGAACCTTGAAATTGCTAAGTCGCTTAAGTGTGGATTTAACAGTTTGTCTGAAAATGGCGTTCCGGGTGAAATATTTCCACCTGAGTTTAAATATTCCCCCAATACCGGTAAACCAATTGATATACCTGAATCCG
>JAJYBO010000123.1 GCA_021778975.1 Deltaproteobacteria bacterium | reverse complement strand
GCGGCAACCCGGTGTGAAATGAATGGCTCATGAGATGCTGAAAAAGTGGGTATCTTAAGAAACTGAACATCGGGATGCAAGGTATTTTCTGCAGATCGCGTCAGGACCAGGGCGTCGCTGCGGTTGAGGCCGGACAGCGGCTCCCGCAGCACGCCGCGGGGAATGACATGCCGGTTTCCGAAAGGGGCGGCGCTATCCAGAAGAACCAGGTTCAGATTTCGGAAAAGAGACAGATGCTGGAAAGCGTCATCCAGAATTATCACGTCCGTATTGAACCGCCGAATAGCGGTCATTCCGGACCGATATCGGTTTTTTCCGACCAACACCGGCGTCCCCTTCAGTGTCGTCGCCATCAGATACGGTTCGTCTCCCGCGGTCTCCGCATCCATCCGCACGCCAGCCATATCGCTGACAACACCGCCGGTCGTTTCGGCCTTTCCGCGATAGCCGCGGCTGATGACCGCCACCCGGTATCCCCATTTCTGGATCAATGCCGATAAATACAGAGTCATCGGGGTTTTCCCGACGCCGCCGGAGGTTATATTGCCGACAGAAATGACGTAGCAGGGAAGTCTTTTCTCTTTAAACACGCCATATCGGTAAAGATCGCTTCGCAGCAGACCGACGGCCCCATACAAACATGCCGGAATTTCCAGCAGCTTCCCGACAGCGGGGGGAAACAGCGATGTTTCATCTTGCGCCGCGGTTGAATTGAAGGGCGCCAGGTTTGGACAAGATACGGGTGTCATTCTATTGAACCCTCACCCCGGCCCTCCCCACTGGGGGGAGGGGAATGAGGCTTATAGCCGTTCGCGGCATAAAAACCGTTGGGGTTATCCGTTTTTGCGCTCAAACGTTTTCATGAAATCCGCCAGCACCTGAACAGATTCCAGCGTTGTGGCATTATAGATAGAGGCCCGGCAGCCGCCAACCGACCGATGTCCCTTCAGTCCGCCCAGGTTCTCCGCCATGGCTTCCTGAACGAATTGTTTTTCGAGGTCTTCGGAAGGCAGGCGGAACGTGACGTTCATCAGCGAACGGCTGTCTTTGTCCGCGGTGCCTTTATAGAACCTGCTGGCGTCTATAACACTGTAAAGACATGCCGCCTTTTTCTGGTTGACGGCATCCATGGCCTCCAGCCCGCCAACGCTTTCTTCCAGCCATTTCATGACGAGCTGGATGGTATAGACCCCAAAGCACGGCGGCGTGTTGTACATGGAGTTTTTGGCGGCATGGGTCGTGTATTTGAGCATGGTGGGGATATTGCCCGACGCCCGTTTGAGCAGATCGTCCCGGATAATAACGACACAAACGCCGGCAGGCCCGATGTTTTTCTGGGCGCCCGCATAGATGAGACCAAAAGGTTTTGCGTCAAAGGGCCGGCTCATGAAATCCGACGACATGTCCGCCGCCAGCGGAACACCACCGGTGTTGGGATATGCCGCCCACTGGGTGCCTTTGATGGTGTTGTTGGAGGTAATATGTGTATATATCGCCTTCGGATCGAATTCGATTTTGTCGGGAATATAGCAGAAATTGCGGTCCTCGGAGGATGCCGCCACCCGGACGGTCTTTTCCAGAAGCCGGGCTTCCTGAATGGCTTTGGTGGCCCAGGTGCCGGTGTTGACATAGTCCGCGGATTCGCCGTCCCGGAGCAGATTCATGGGAATCATGGCGAACTGCATACTGGCTCCGCCCTGAAGAAAGAGCACCTGATACGTTTCATCCATCTTCAGGAGCCGGCGAATTCTGATAACCGCATCGTTGATAACATCGTCAAACCATTTGGAACGGTGGCTGACTTCTGTAATGGACATCCCGGAATTGTTGAAATTCAGAAAGGATGCCTGTATTTCTTCCAGAACCGGAAGAGGGAGTGCGGCAGGTCCCGCGTTGAAATTGTGAATACGTTTTGTGGGCATGAAAATCCTCCAGAAAAAAATGATCGCAGGCAGCCTGCGATGTCAGGGTATAACGTCGTCAATCTACATAGAACGCAACCGGTGTTACATTGATATGGACTTCTTTGACCCCGCGAATCGCCCAGATATGATCTTTGAGGGTTTTTTCCATATCCTGCTGCAGCGATTCCGAAATCTTGGCTTTCACATAGACCTTGCCACTGTCGGCGGACACATCAATCGTCGGGTTGATTTCGATCAGGGCGGCCTTGACTTCCGCGCTCAGCGCCAGATCTTCCATGGCCTGCCGTGATTCCGGAGTGGCCTGAAACTGCTTCAGTGTCGCGGTGTTGCAGATAATATCCACTGCATTTTCGACGGAAATTTTCCGAATATGAATGACCAGGTCATAAAGCTGAGAATCCGTGGTGTTGATGCCGTAGAGAAACTGAGACCACTTGTTTCGCTGTTCGTCGTCTTTGACCAGCGTCCGGTAAGCCTCGGATTCCGAGATGTTTTTGCGCTGCATTTCGAGCTGCACCCGGTCCTTGATGTCGGAAATGATCCGCACTTTCAGAACGTGGGAAACCCCGCTCAGGAAAAAATGCCCGGCCAGACCGTGATACACCATGTTATCTTCCCGCAGCACTTTAAGGAGCGCCGCCCGAATCAGCGCGACATAGCGCTCCTTGCCGCCGCTGAAACGGTCGAGGATGGACGGCGCGTCATGAATGGCCCTTTCCAGCTTGAGCTGGGGAATATTGAACAACTCTGAGGTATCCAGCAGAATATCCCTGGAAATACAGTCGTACCCGAGCCTTTTGGCGACGCTCTCGGCAACTTCCTTGCCTCTGCTATAGGATCCTCGGGAAATGGTAATGATCGGCATACACATGCTCCTTTATGAAATGGGAGTTGACGATATCTTGCAAATTCTTGATTCACGACATCATTATTGAATTTTTACAAATTTATCAAGCGTGATGAATACAATGTCCATAAAATGACGAAGGGGACTTCCCCATTTCGGGAAAAGCCCCCTTCATTCTCATGGCATGATCAACGTGTGGAGATTTTGTAATTTGTGACAGGTTCGCTCACACCTGGCTGAAACTTTCTTGCAGCGCCATAGCGGGTTTTCTGGCCTTCCACATACCGCCCAGAATGATGCCGGCAGCCACCAGCAGCGCCAGACACATGAAGACAAAACTGATTTTTTCCAGAATGGCGATGGATGATTTTCCGAAGGCCATGATGTTTAACTGGTCCAGATATTTGGGAAGTGCAAACAGCCTGCTGACAGCGACCATCAGCATCAGAACGCTCATGACCACTTTAATCATGCTTTCTTTTACATATGTGGTGCCGATGGCGCCCAGTTGCACCCCCAGAAGCGATCCTCCCAGAATGATCAGCACCAGCCGGATATCCACCATACCGTGCATGGCCCAGTTCACCGAACCCGCCAGGCCCATAACAAAGGCGATGACCAGTTCCGAAGCGGAGGCAATGATGCTGGATACGCCCATCACATAGATCATGCCCGGAACCCCCACGAACCCGCCCACAGCGATGGTGGCTGCCAGCATACCCGTCGCAAGCCCTACCGGCACTGTAAACCAGAAAGATATCGTGATGTTGGCCCGTTTGAAGTGAATCATGGGCGGCAGGTGAATGGACTGAAGTTTCTGAGCAATGGACGACACATTCTCTTGGCCGCCGGAAGCCGATGACTTCATGGCGTCATACAGAACGTAAGAACCGACAACCAGCAAAATCGCGACAAAGGAAAGACTCACATAGAGATCCGACCCTACAGCACCCCATTTGTTCAGAATGAAGTGCTGCAACTGAATACCCAGTTGAACGCCAACGCCCGCGGATGCCGCCATATACAGACCCAGTTTGATATCCACCTGGCCATATTTGAAGCGTTTGAATGCGCCGACCATGGCTTTGGGGAATTTGTGGCACATGTTGCTGGCCACCGCAACCGTTCCGGGTACGCCCAGGCTCATCATGCCGGGTGTCAACACAAACGCACCGCCGGAACCGATAAATCCGCTGACCAGCCCGCCGATAAATCCGACGAAGAACAAAAAAGAAACGGAAACGATATTGAGATCAATGAATTGTGTAGCGTCCATAATATATGACTCCTTATATTTGAAATTGAAAAAAGATCGGTTGCGTGAATGACGGCCTGTGACGCCGATGGTCTATATCTTGTGAAACGGATTGATATAGGCGTAGGCGCGAGGTCTTTTCTGAAGTTTTTTGGTCTGACCGATGGTCTTGCTGTCGGCTGGCTGCAACGCATCCTTTTTCATTGGTTTGATGCCGATCAATGACCACAGGCTGCTGGCGAACGCGCCATGCGCAAATGAAAACACAAGAACCGTGGCCACCGGCAACGCCGCGTAAAAACCGCCTTTGGTAAAATAATGCATAACGGTATCCGTTTTCCAGAACACCAGACCGTAGAGGCAGGCGGATAGAAGCCCGTACCCGATGGTCTTGCTCAAATCTTTTTTGCGTTGTTCCTTACTTTCTCTGGCCATTGTTGCTCCCTCCATATTGTAAGTTGTAGAAATACTGAAAACCGGTATGGTAATATCTTCGGATAATTGATTTTTGGTATATTCGGAATCCGTCAGCACAAAAACGGTGCGTTTGACGGTTTGCAGCAGAAATTCTGCGGCTTTTTCCATATTGCCTTCCCATATGGCGTCGTTGCAGCGGATATTCTTTTTCGCGGCCCGCTGTTTGAAAACATGCAGCGTTTCTTTGGCGATAGCACGGTCCACCGTCGGATAAACACCTGTGTCATCGTTCCCTGCACCGTCGAGGATGGCGACAACGAACAGGTCCGCTTCCAGTCGCTCCGACAGTTGAATGGCGTAATCGGCAAGGACATCGGTAATGCCGTCCGGCCTTCCGATTACCAGAATCTTGCGTCTTTCCGATGGCGTCGCATTGGGGTGCTGTTGAAGTAACATGGTATTGATTATTCCCGATAGCTTCTGTTAAGGATATACATCACAGACAATTTCTGTTTGAAAAAGGTATATACAAGAACAATGCCACAACTCTTGTTTATATTTAACAATATGTATTTAAACAGGATGTTTTTATTTAAAGATAATCGGACAAAAATTCGGAACTGTTGCATTCTGTAACGCGTGGATGATGGTAAGTTTATTCGGCTGCAAAATCAGCGAGATAAAAACTGTTACAAAAAAATGGGGAATAGTTTCAGAATGCAACACCTGACCCAAAAAGGGGGTGCGGATGATTTTTTTTAGAAAATCTGAAAAACCGGAGGAAACAGCGGTCGCGGAGCCGGAATCGGATATTGACAAACTGCGTGTCGCCGCGCGCCGGCTTCCGGAATCCGTCGCTGACATAGCGATGAAAGAGCTGGAGCGGCTGGAAAAAACCGACCCTTCGACACCGGAATATGGCATCGGGCTGAATTATATCGAATTTCTGACAGCTCTGCCCTGGACCCACACCACCCATGACAATCTGGACATCCAGCGGGCGGAAGCCATTTTCACCTCTCAGCATTACGGACTCAAGCATGTCCGGGACCGCATTCTCGAATTTCTGGCGGTGCGGATACTGTTCAACACCCGATCGTCGCACATTCTTGTGGTGGATGACGAGGAAATCGCCCGCACCAACCTGGAATATGTTCTGAAAAAGGAAGGATATCGCGTCACAACGGCGGTCAACGGGATGGATGCTCTGGAAAAGATATCCGGCGCTGAATTCGACCTGATTCTGACCGATCTGAAGATGGAAAAAATGGACGGCCTGCAACTGGTGGAATCGGTCAAGCATGTTTCACCGTTTACGGATATCATCATGATCACGGGTTTTGCCACGGTCAGTTCCGCGGTGGACGCCCTCAAGAAAGGCGCCACGCATTATCTGCCCAAACCGGTCAATCTCGATGAACTGAGGGCTGCGGTGCGCGACATTTTGGACGGAAAAAAACGCACGCTCATGACCCGAAGTCCGATTCTGTGTTTTTCAGGGCCTCCGGGCGTCGGAAAAACCTCGATCGGCAGGGCCATCGCGGAAGCGCTGGAGCGGAAATTCATCCGGCTTTCCCTGGCGGGTTTCCGGGATGAGGCCGAATTACGCGGTCACCGGCGCACCTATGTCGGCGCCATGGCGGGACGGGTCATCACCGAAATCAAGCGGTCCGGCGTCAAAAACCCCGTTTTCATGCTGGACGAACTGGATAAGATCGGGCAGGATTTTCGGGGCGATCCGGCCTCCGTTCTGCTGGAAATTCTGGATCCGGAGCAGAATGCGCAGTTTGTGGATCATTATGTTGATGCGCCCTTCGATCTTTCCGGCGTGATGTTTATCGCCACCGCCAACATGGTGGAAAAAATCCCCGGACCGCTTTTAGACCGCCTCGAAATCATTCCTTTTTCAGGATATACGGAAAATGAAAAGCGGGTGATCGCCCGAAACTACATCATTCCCCGACAGCTCAGAAACCATGGTCTGCCCCATGACCGGCTGGCGTTCACCGATGACGCCATCATCCGGGTGATCCGGGATTACACGCAGGAGGCCGGTCTGCGGAATCTCGAACGGGAATTCGCCAATATCTGCCGCAAGCTGGCCCGTCTCTGCCTGGACAATCCGGAAAGCGCGTCCGTCGTGACGGTGGATGGCGCCCTGGTGGCGCAGCTTCTGGGACCGCGGAAATTCACGCATGAAATCGCGGAAACCGAAAATCAGATCGGTGTTACGACGGGTCTTGTGTGGACGGAGCAGGGCGGGGAAATTCTCTTTGTGGAAGCCACGATGATGAAAGGCGGCCAGCAGCTCATCCTGACCGGTTCGCTGGGAAATGTCCTTCAGGAGTCCGCTCAGACCGCTCTCAGCTTCCTGAGAAGCCATGCCGATGCGCTGAAAATCCCCCCGGATTTTTTCAGGGATCATGATATTCACATTCATTTTCCCTGTGGGGCCATTCCCAAGGACGGGCCTTCGGCGGGCATCACGATAACGATGGCGCTGATATCGCTTCTCACTCGCAGACCCGCCAGGCGCGACGTCGCCATGACCGGCGAACTGACGCTGAACGGACGGATTCTGCCCATCAGCGGCATCCGCGAAAAAATCCTGGCGGCGCAGCGGGCTGGAATCAAAACCGTCATTTTTCCCCGGCGCAACGATGTGGACATTCAAGGCCTGGATCCGGAAGTCTGCGAAGGCATGGAAGTCGTTCTGGCGGACGATATTCAGTCGGTTATTGATCGGGTGATCGTGCAGGCGGATCACGCGTAACAGCTTCGTAAAAAGTCTGGATGCGGCGCTTGTGCTGCTTCCTTCGTCATTGCGGCGTACCACAGGCAGGGGTGAATAATTGTTCGCCTGCAGCAGGCGGAATATTGTAAATTGCAATTTACAACAAAAGCGCCATTGTGTAAATTGCACTATGCAAAAGAGGAAGTCATCCCGATGGAAAATTTTCTCAGAGAACAGCAGCGGCTGATTGAATCATTGCGTCAGACCAAACGCTATCTCTATGATAAAATTGACTGGAACTTGCGTTGCTGTGGTATTCTGGGGGCGCGAGGCGCGGGAAAAACAACGCTTATGCTGCAGCATGTCAGGGAACGCTATGGCGTCAGTGGTAAGGCTCTTTACATTTCCGTTGACAGCCCGTATTTCCAGGCACATCATCTTTGCGATTTCGCCAGGAAGTTCTATCAGCTTGGAGGCGAAGTACTGCTGGTAGATGAAATCCACAAATATCAGGACTGGTCTGTTCACATCAAATCCATTTACGATACCCTCCCTGATTTGAAGGTAATCTTTTCGGGATCCAGCCTCCTTCAGATATCTCGACAAAAAGGCGACCTCAGCAGACGGGCGATTATCTACAACCTGCACGGACTGTCGTTCAGAGAATACATCAACTTCACACTTGAAAAAACATTTCCGGCATACTCGTTAGAGGACATCCTCGAACACGGCTTTCAGATTGCTACAGATATCTGCAAGGAAATAAAAATACTCCAACAGTTTCAAGATTATATGAAAGGGGGCTATTACCCTTTTTTTCTGGAAGGCGCCTCATACTACCCGCTCAAGGTCAGAGAGATCATCAACCACATTCTGGAGGTTGATCTCCCTTTTATCAGCAGAATTGAACCGAGACAAATATCCAAAATCAAAAAACTTCTTTATCTGTTATCCGTCAGTGTCCCCTTCACGCCCAACATTGCCAAACTGGCTGACGCGACGGATATTTCACGGCCCAAATTATATGAATATCTGGAAAGCCTTCAGAATGCCCGG
>JAJYBO010000122.1 GCA_021778975.1 Deltaproteobacteria bacterium | reverse complement strand
TTTCGTGAAGATTGTTTGGGTATCATCCTACATTTTTTCAAAGGGAAAGATGGGGACGGTGATGGAGATCAGTGGCACCGTGCAGAATGTTCAGATAGCGGGTTATGTCTTTGATTTTATAACCCAGTATATTGATGCGGAGTGGAGGCGTTACACTGTGGGAAAAAAATTGAATCGGTACCGTAAAACGGATTTTGCGGTGGGAATACTGTCTGGATTTCGCAGCAAACTGGAAAAGGAGGTGTCTAAACAACAGACTTCCGAATCGTCTCGTTCATTGGCAACCATCGAGGATCCCTTGCTGAATCAGTATTTTTCGGAGCGATATCCTCGTCTGGAAACCATTCGAGGAAGAGCGGTCTTACGCAATTATGAGGTGCTGGCGGATGGAACCCTTCTGGGGAAAAAACTCGTCATTCGTAAAGGGGTTACGTCGCCATCGAATCATTCGGGAAAATTGCTGGAGTGATGGGCAGCTCCAGGGTCACCCGGACGCCATGTTCTTCTTTTCGGTTTTCGACCTGAATGGCGCCATTGTGAGATTCCATGATGTTTTTGACTATGCCGAGTCCAAGTCCGGTGCCTTTTTCCTTGGTCGTAAAAAAAGGGTTCCAAATTTTTTCGAGAACGACATCTGAAACACCGACGCCTTCATCCTCGATGCAAACGGTGATTTTTTGTGAAGTGGATTGGATAGTTACCAGAATATTGCCGCCTTTTGGCATGGATTGTATGGCGTTCATCAGGATATTCAAGAACGCCTGATATAGCATATCGGCATCCGCCATGATTTCGGGCAGATCAGAAGCGTAGTTTCGGATAATGACATAGCCTTCCTCCTGAATCTGAGGGGTTAGAAAGGTGATGTTTTTATCCAGAATATCCTCGATGTGGCAGGGAATGCGGTTGGGAATTCTGGGTTTGGCGAAGTTTAAAAAATCGGTGATGATATTGTTGAGACGGTTCGATTCTTCCACAATAATGTCGGGTATGGCGCTGGATGGATCAAAAGAGGCCATTTTTTTCTTCAGTAATTCCGCCGAGCTTCGGATGATGCCCAGCGGGTTGCGGATTTCATGAGAAATACCAGCGACCATGCCTCCCAGAGAGGATAGCCGTTCCGCCTGCGCCAGTTTCTCTTTCAGGTTGAGCTGTTCACGGGTGCGCTGCTGAATGATGGACTCTCCCCACTGAACCACATAGATTAGAACGCCCAGTAAAATACCCATGACCACAGTGCAGGTGACGATAACCAGCAGTTGATAGCTGAGGATGGTTTGATAATCTTCGGAAATATCCTGAACAATCTCGACCACCCCCAGAACGGGCCCCGAAATACGCAAAAATTGTCGTTCTGCGCGCAGCGGGGCGTAAGTCGTCAACCAGCTTTCTTTGGGAAAACCCAGCGGAATCTGCCAGAAGTTTCCGCGCTGCACCAGTGTGGAAGTGGCGATTCCGGACATGGCGTATTTGTAACCCGTACCCCCCATATTTTTTTTGCCGATCAGTTGTCTGTCAAAGCTGTAGGATATGGTGTTGTTGGTGTCGTAGATGTTGACCATTTCGACCTTGAAACTGTGCAGGGTGCTGCGGACAATCGTGTCCATACGCTCGAACTGTTCCGGGTTGCTGAGTTCGATTTTGCCAAATTTCAAAACAACCGGGATGATGAATTGAAGAAAAACCTGATGGTTCAAATTTTCAACCAGAACCAGCGCATAGTCTTCACTTTTTTTAAGCTGCATGCTTCTTGCCCAGTGAATGTTGAGAAAGCTCAAAATCAGGGCGCCGATAAAAATGACAACCATGCTGATGATGGTGAAGTATTTGACCAGTCGAAATGGTTTCGATTTTTCGGTTGCGGATAGTGATGGCATGGATGGGGATTTGTATCACGTTGTCGAATCTTGTCAACCTAAAGAAAATAAACGGCAAAGTCAAGAAAATGTCACGATTGCAGCCTTAAAACAATCAACGTTATCGAAATACATGTTGGATCGAAAGAATTTATTCAATAACCAAAAAAAATATTGACTAAAACCGGAATAAAGGGCAATGGATAATCTATCCTGACCTGTTGATAATGCCGATATCGGGTATCGGCGATAAACAACCCTTTACAGCGCCATTTTTGCATATGCCATTTACCCCCAAAAATCACTTGATTGGCCTGGATATCGGTTCAAAAACACTCAAAATGAGCGATGTTTCCCAGAACCGTAAGAAGGGCTATACGCTGAATAAATTCAGTATGATTAATATCCCCAATGGTGTTATCGAAGAAGGCATTATCAAAGACCCGGAAACTGTTGCGGACGCTATCCGCGAGTTGTTCGCCTCCCAGAAGGTGAAAGAGAAAAATGTGGCGGTTTCCATTGGCGGATATTCGGTAATTGTAAAAAAAATCCAGGTCCAAAGCATGACGGACGCGGAGCTTCAAAGCGCCATACACCTCGAAGCAGAGCAGTATATCCCTTTTGATATAAATGATGTAAATCTTGATTATGAGGTGCTGGGCGAGAGCGCTACCGTGGCCAACAAGCTGGATGTCATTTTAGTGGCCGCCAAAAAAGAGCTGGTGGATGAGTATGTCAATCTCATTGATCTTGCGGGGTTCAATCTCTGTGTGATTGATGTGGATGCGTTTGCTTTACAGAACATATATGAACTCAACAGTGACGATTCCAGAGATACTGTCGCGCTGATAGATGTCGGGGCCAGTAAAACGTCGCTGAATATTCTCAAAGGAAGTACATCGCTTTTTATGCGGGATGTTGCGCTTGGCTGCAATCAAATCAACCAGAAAATAGCAACCAAAGCATCTTGTTCCTTGCAGGAGGCCGAGACGATAAAATTTGGCGGAAAATCGTCCAGAATCACCGCTCCAGAAATTCAATCTCTTGTTGCCTCTGTCATCAGAGACTTGTGCCTGGAAATTCGGAGGGCGATAGATTTCTTTTATTCCACATTTCAAGATGACCACATCAATAAAATTTTGGTTAGTGGCGGCGGCGCCAATATTGGGGAATTCAGAAAGTCTTTAGCGATGGAGACAGGCGTAACGGTTGAAGCATTCAACCCGTTTGCCGCATTTTCCATTCATGATCGGATAGACCGTTCGTTTCTCGATCAGGCATCTTCCCAGGCCGCCATTTGTATGGGGCTTTCCATCCGGAGAACAGATGACAAATGATACGGATTAACCTTCTGCCTTTCCGCAAAGCACGCGCCAAAGAAAATGTTCGCCAGCAGATATCCGTGTTTTTTCTGGCGCTGGTGCTTTCGACGCTGGCGATGTCTTACATTGCCATATACTGCGACCGGAAAATCAACGGCATGGACGAACAGATCAAAAATGACCGTCAGCAACTCGAAAGCCTGAACAAACTGACCAAAGAAATCAGCGAAATCAAGAAAAGTCTGGAAATCATCAAGAAAAAAACGGCTGTTATCAAGAATCTTCAGTTAAACCGAAAGTCGTCGGCCATGCTTCTGGATGCCATGACCTGCATGGTAATTCCCAACCGGATGTGGTTTACCAGCCTTTCCGATATTGGCGCTACGGTCAGTATTGCCGGAATGGCCCTCGACAACAAGACAGTGGCCGATTTTATGGTGCGCCTCGAAACTTCAGGGCTGTTTTCTTCCGTTAGATTGAACACCTTGAGACAGCAGTCCATCAAAAATGTGACCCTCAAGAGTTTTGACGTTTCCTGCTCGAAGATTGCGAACCCAATTCATCCACCTGCTGGCAAGGCGGCGAAAAAATGAACCTGTCGGACATGTCCATAAGCTCTATGATAGAGCCGGCAATTGAAAAAATTGCCAGTTTGACACGGATGCAGCGTATTCAGATTTCTGTTGTCACCGGGATTTTGCTGATTGGTTTTTTTGCGTATTTTTACTTTTATCCGCAGTACAACAAATTAGATTCACTATCGAACGACCTCCGCACCATAGAAAAACAATTAGCGGATGCCCGCACATCCGCCAGTCAGATCAACAAGTTTCGACAAGAAATGAAAGATGCCGAAAACGAGTTCCTGATTTCCCGAAACGCGCTTCCGGACAAGGAAGAAATTCCGTCACTGCTCACCAGTATATCCCAGTCCGGCCATGATATGGGGCTGGACTTTTTACTGTTTGAACCCAGACCTGAAATCGTGAAAGATTTTTACGCCGAAATACCGGTGAATATTACGGTGTCGGGATACTATCACAATGTGGGCGGCTTTTTCGACAAAGTCGCCAATCTATCGCGAGTCGTTACGATCAGGGATATCAGGATGACGCCATCCGGTGGTGACGGCAAACTGCTAACAAACTGTACGGCGGTTACCTATAAATTCGTGGAGCCGAAACCCGCTCCTGCAAAAGGAGCGAAACCGTAGGCGGTGGACTTTTATCGAACTGGAAACACGTATATGAACCGGCTATTCCGAAAGTGTATGAGCATCTGCTGCGCTGGAATGCTGGCAGGTGTTGTGGGGTGCGACAGTAAACCACCAGCGCCGCCACCCAGGGCGGCAATCATTCGAATGAAGATTCCCGCAATGACCGAAACCGTAAAACCGTTGACGCCCACATCCGTGGCGGCGTCACCAGAGAAGCCGTCGCAGGATGGAACACACCCGGCGCCTTCGGCGGAAGCCGTGGCGTTGAGGCATGCTGTGGGTAATGTTGCGGGAACGGCAGGCAATTCATACGATCCAGCGACATTTGTTGCCTACAACCCGGCGGGAAAGATAGACCCGTTTGTTCCTCTCATCAAAGACGAGCCTCCTCCCGCCAAAGCCGCGCAGCCTCAAAAATCCAAAAAAGAAAAGCGAGTGCCGACGTCGCCGCTCGAACTGGTGGACCTGAGTCAGTTGAAGCTTACGGCCATTATACACACGCCTTCCGGAAACAAGGCGATGGTTGAAGAATCCAACGGCAAGGGATATGTCATTGGGGTGGGAACTTACATTGGCACCCATTCGGGAAAGGTCATCAGCATCCAGAAAGACAAAGTCGTTGTGGAAGAAGAGATCGAGGATGCTTTAGGGAATTCGACCCTTCATAACTCAGAACTCAAATTTCAGAAACCTCCCGGAGAATTTTAATGAAATCGCAGTGGTATCCAATACATTTCATTCGGATGATGTTGTTGGTATTTGTGCTGGTTGTCGCCGTCGCATGTGCGACAGAGCCTCGCAAGTCATCCGAGCAGCAGACAGAATCCCGGCAGGCGCCAAAAACGTCTCGGCAGATTACAAATGTTCAGACATATCGGGATGCGGATGCCGTTGTCGTGAACATCACTGGAAACAGTGTGCTGTCTTACACTTCCATCAAACAGAAGACACCCTTAAGCGTGGTTTTGTATTTTCCTGAAACTTCCGTGGCGTCTCTGACCCCTTCGGTTCCGGCGGATGCCGATGTCATTCGTCATATCTCCGTATTGAAAATGGGGGATATCCAGACTTCCAAAGTCGAAATAGAACTGGCGCGTGACGTCTCTTACCAGGTGAAGCGGGATGGCGACAATTTGAAGGTTACATTCGATACCAGAGCGGAGGCTGCGGTACCGAATGAAGCGGCGGTGCAGGAAACAGCGCTTCCCGAATCTTCACTGCAAACGCTTCCGGCAGACAACATGGCTGCACCGCAGACGACGCTGACCCGGACCTATCCTGCCGGAAATGCTCCTGCAGGAAAATCTGGTGCAAAGTCTTCCGGGAGGTCGGGGTATGCCTGGGTAAATCGAATAGATTTTTCCAGTGAGAGCGGCGGAAAATCCACAGTGATTGTAGGGACGACACATCCTGTGGAATATCACATGGAAAAGGTAGCTACCAATAAACTTCAATTGCGGCTCAAGCATACGCATATTTCCGATTTTCGTAAACTTCCATTGATTACTACCCGGTTTGAAAGCGCCATAGATCGGATCCGTCCGATGCAGTCTCCCAAGGTTAAAACAGATTCCGTTGTGGCCATTGATCTTCGAGAGGCGGTGCCTTATACAGTTGAAAAACATGGCAATGTCATTCGGATCCATTTCAGCGCGTCATCTTTGCCGCCCCGACAAGAAATGGCGCCGGCGCCGGTTTTTGTGGGAAAAGCCGAAGAACAGCCGCCTGCGGGAAAGTCTGTCGAGACAGCGGCGTCTCATCACGAACCCTCCGCTTCGGAAGAACACCCGATGGCTGCGGGTGATAATCGGCGGTCTGATATATATCGGGATGATGTTCACAAGGTATATAAGGGTGAAAAAATCGGTATTGATTTTTTTGATACGGATATTCGGAATGTTTTCAGATTGCTGGCGGATTACAGTAAAGAGAATTTCGCCATTGACAAGGATGTTCAGGGAAAGGTCACGCTGGCTCTGGATAAACCGGTTCCCTGGGACCAGGTGCTGGATCTCGTTCTTAAAATGAATCAGCTCGATATGGTGCGGGATCACGGTATTATCCGAATTGCCAGGTTGGATACGCTCAAGCAGGAAGAAAAGGCCAAACAGGATCTTTTCGAAGCCGAAAAAAAAGCCAGGGTGCAGGCCATGGAACTTGAGCCCGTTGTGACCGAATATATTCCGGTCAATTACGCCAAAGCTCAAACCGAGATGCTGCCACACGTCAAAGGCATGATTACGCCCAATCGTTCGGATTGCTCCATTACTGTGGATGACCGCACCAATCAACTGATCGTTACAGACACTGTCAGTAAAATAAAGCAGATCCGTGAAGTGGTTCAAAGGCTGGACAAGGTGACGCCCCAGGTCATGATAGAGGCTAAGATTGTTGAAGCCAATACCGATTTCAGCCGAAATTTGGGGGTTGGCTGGGCCACGAATGGCGGTTTTGACGCTTCTGCTGGAAACTACGGTTATACCGGTGTGGTCAATTATCCAGGGGCTGCGGCAAACGTCGGGTCTTCTCCGTCAGGGGGGGTGTTGGGCGTCAACTTCACCCGAATCGGCAATACGCCGCTCTTGATAGATGCTCAGTTGAATGCCATGGAAACGAAAGGCGAGGGGAAAATTGTATCCGCGCCCAAGATTTTGACGCTGGACAATAAGGAAGCCACGATCGAACAGGGGGTGGAAGTTGGGTATTATGTACCGCAAACAGGCAGCGGCGGATCCGCGACAACCACCACGCAGTTCAAGCGGGTGATGCTCAATCTCAAAGTGACGCCTCACATTACACTCGATCACCGGATTTCTCTGAAGATTGATATCAATAAAGATGATATTCAGAGCTATACGGCGCAGGGAATTCCTACTATTGCTTCCAAAAAGGCCAGTACGGAGTTGTTGCTGGATGATGGGGATACACTGGTGATTGGCGGCATTACGAAGGTATCGGACAGTACTACGGTGTCCGGAGTTCCTGGGCTTAAAGACATTCCGTTTTTTGGGTGGCTTTTTAAAACCAAAACAGATGCCAAAAATAATCAGGAACTGCTCATTTTCATGACCCCCCGGATTGTCCAGCTCGAACAGCGGGCGCTTCCATCAAATACGACTGCGGGGGCCGGAAAAGGCGCGTAATTTTGACGACTTCGTAAAAGCCCACATGCTGCGTTGCGCTGCATCCTTCATCGTTGAGGCGTACCATAAACGATGAAGGGGGGGCGCGCCTTGCCTGCGAGCTTTTTACAAAGCCGTCCGAAATTCAACTTTTTACGAGGGCATCAATTTTCATTAACCCGATGGGGCGTCCCCACGCCCGCCCCCCTTTTCATGCCAATGATTTCTCGCCTGCCCAGCTCCCTCAGAAATGCCGTCACACTGATTTCCGCCTCTCTTTCGTTGATCTGATGTGTTCTGGCAAACGTCGCAGCGATGTTCATAACGGTTGTCTCCCCATCAATCATATCCCACACATGGGTACCGAGAGCATCCAGTTGCAGTTTGCGAATGTGATAATTCGTCTCGGAAGTTTTAGACGGACGCTGAAAAATTCGCAGCCAGGATTTGATTTTTAGCGGATATGACAAAATAACATCTCCGGATTCCTGGCGAGATTCCGAAACCGCCGGATTTCGCACCGGCGCGCAGTTCAGGGCTTCAGCCCGGCTGAGGGATGTGGCATTCATAATTGCGATACGATTCGTTCAAAGAGTTGCATATCAATGGCGCTGCGGCTTTCCGCTTTGACGGCGATGATCCGGTTGGTTTGGGGGGAATGCCGGAGATGAAGTCTGCAATGGGGGGGGCGGATAAGGGTGAATTTGGATCGAGGCCTGGTTTCAAATTCGATCCGATATGGATTTACGACATTTTCAGTTATATTTTGGGGGCAAAGATGATGTGA
>JAJYBO010000121.1 GCA_021778975.1 Deltaproteobacteria bacterium | reverse complement strand
CTCCATTGACGACATTCACCTGCACAGGACAGTGAACGGAACACATACCGCAGATACTGAAAATGGTTTTTTCTGGCATGTCAAACTCCATTGAAATTGATACGGAAGCATTGGAAAGAACAGTTTCCTGAACGAGGAAACAAAAATATCGCAAAGAACACTCCGACAATTGACCGGTTTACGCTGCCATCCCTGATTGATCTAACTGGATATAATCTTTGTATGATTAACAAAATACATGATGAGTTTCAAGAACAATCATTAAAGCGCTGAAAAGCGAAATTGTTTTGACATCAAAAGAAGCCTTGACACAAGGCCGCCATTTTTATAGGTAGAAGATTTGATATATACTGCCTTTTTCCTGTAGCGTGATGGCCGGGTAGCCATCGAACATTCACCCCTTCCAATGTGAGATGCGAGACGGAATTCAGATGAGCAACTTTCAGATTCAGTTCGATCCAAGACGATGTATCGCCTGTAAAGCATGTGAAGTTCACTGCCAGGCCGCCCATCAAACACAGCCGGATGTCAAGATGGGATTGCTGATTACCACAGAACCTGTTTGCGAAGATGGCAATATCCGGTTACTTTCGGCTTTCAGAGCCTGCTTTCATTGCGAAGCGCCCTGGTGTATGGCGGCCTGCCCTACCGGGGCCATCAAGAAGCGGGAAAAAGACGGCATCGTTTATGTGGAAACACAGCTTTGTATCGGCTGCAAAGCCTGTGTGGACGCGTGTCCGTGGCAGGTCCCGCAGTGGGACGCCGCCAGTGGGAAAGTTCAGAAATGCGATTACTGCCGCAACCGCATTGACGACGACGAACTGCCGGCGTGTGTGACGGCATGCACCACCCATGCGCTGACATTCAGAGGCCCGAACACCGGAACCCGAAAAACCCGTCAGGATTACGTCAAATCCGTCATCGGACAAAAACGGTGGTTGTGATAATGTAATATCACGACACAAGGCGGTGTAAAACCGTTTCAATCCGCCGATAATTGCGGTGGATATCGTGAGCCGTCCGAACACGGCGCTGTCCGGCGTCGCCCATGCGCCTGCAGAGCGGCAGATCGTTCATCAGGCGCAGCAGGACGTCGGCGTATGGTTTATGCTCAAAAAGCGGCGTCAGAAATCCGGTGACACCGCTTTCGACCACTTCCGGTATGCCGCCATTTTCAAACGCCACAACCGGCAGCCCGCAGGACTGGGCTTCTAAATATACCATCCCCAATGTTTCCCGAATTCCCGGAAATGCAAAGATATCGCAGGCGCTATAAACGCGGTGCATTTCGGAGCGGGGGATTTTTCCGATAAAATGAACTCGTTCGGAAGGCAGTCTTTCCGCAAGGGCCAGCAGACGCCGCCGCTCTTTACCGTCTCCGGCGATGACCAGATGAAATTTCTCTCCCTGACGATGAAGAACGACACATGTTTCGATAAGCCATGAAAGCCCATCACATTTGACCCCGGTGCGGAACATGGCGGCAGACAGGATGACCGGCTCCGATTCGGTGATATTCCACACAGCGCGCAGGTCATTTCTGGCCCCGGCGTCGAAAACGAACTGCTCTGGAACGATTCCCGGCGCGATATAGGTGAGGTTTTCATCCGCAATAATGCGTTGCAGATTGATCATATCTTCCCGGCGGTTGGTGAACACATGCTGCGCCTGAAGCAGCGCCCGGCGGTTCAGATAAAATCCGGCGGCGGTTTTCCAGTGTCTTTGGGGGCGGGTCGAATAGATTCCCTGAAAAATGACATAGGGAATGCCCAGTTTCCGGGAAGCCCACGGCCCCAGTACGTCCGGAGATTTGTAGTAGGTATGATAGGTCAGCCAGATATCCGGACGGGGATTGATACGGAGACTGCGCCGCCGATCCCGAAGGATGACCGGCCACAACCAGGGCTTTCCGTATATCCATCTGGCTCTCAGACGGCTGGGATAGGACATCCGGAAGCCCGCGCCCAGAAGATGATCCCGAAGCCCGGTGGCAATGGTCAAATCTCCGGAGGGGTGAGGAAATCCCAGGGGCTTGAACGGGGTATAATAGGCAATGGCCGTCATGACTGTCAGCCGCTTGTTGCCGTCAATGCCGCCTGATAAAGCGCCGCCGGCCATTGGATCAGACGGCGATTGTCGAAATTTTCCTGCACCTGACGCGCCGCCGCCGGAATGATGCGTGTTCTCAGGTCATGATCCGTCAGCAGCCGAAGCATGGCGTCCGCCAGCGCGCCGGGGTTTCCCGGTTCCACGAGCAGCCCGGTTTTTTCGCTTTCGATCAATTCCGGGATAGCGGATACGGTGGTGGCCACAACCGGAACGCCCATCGCCATGCTTTCCACACAGACGTTTGGAATTCCATCCCGGTCACCGTTGGCGGCAATCTCACATCCCAAAACGAAGATATCGGCGTCGCGGAACTGCCGAACCACCGCCCCATGCGGCAACGTTCCCTTCCACGCCGTCAGGGTCTCCAGATGCAGCACCTGCACCAGACGGCGGAGCGATTCGCTGTCATCGCCATCGCCGATGAGCGTGTGACGAAACGGTATTCCCCGATCCCGGAGCATTCCCAGTGCTTTAAACACAGTGGGAAGCCCCTTTTTGGCAGTGAGCCGGGATATGGTCAAAATCCGGTATGGCGGCGCCGGCGCGGTGTTTTGGGACCATCCAGAAAAAAGACGGGTGTCAATGCCGTGATATACCCGATAAATGGGCGGCGTCGGACTGTTCGCCAAGCCTGCAAGGTATTGGCGGTTGTATTCCGTACAGGTGATGACAAACCGGGCGTAACGCATTTTTTCCTGGAGCTGTTCCGGATGCGATGTGTAAATGTCTTTGGCATGCGCCGTGAAGCTGAACGGAACGCCGCTGAGAAGACTGGCGTAAAAGGCCACGGATGTGGGAGAATGGGCGAAATGGGCATGAAAATGGGTGATGCCGCTTCCGGGAAGAATTTTCTCCACCAGATATCCCGCCTGCAAGAGATGCTTGAATGTCGCCACCTTGCGGGTGCGACGAAATCGGCGCAACGCCGCCTTCAATGCGGTTGAACAGGCGTTGGGACGCTTTATCGCCAGTTGCAGGTTGAACGACAGCAGCACCGGCAGAGAAGCAAGTGTCAGGGCTTCTGGCAGATAATCAACGCGGGCGCGTATCTGACGGATGCTGGCGTGAGAGAAAGATTCTCTGGGCTGGCGCATCGAAATGATATGAATGTGGATGCCAAGCGTCTCCAGCAGCAATATTTCGTTGGAGATGAAGGTTTCGGAAATCCTGGGGTAGCCTTTGAGGATCATCCCCAGTACAGGGGGGGTGTTCATGTTTCTGATGTCCTGAAGATATCGAGCCGCTTTCTCATGGTAACCAGCCCGGTAAGTTGAAAATGGCGAATGGCTTCCCGGTAAGGATCCGGATGCGTCAACAATTTCATGATGCCGGCGCAAAGGCTGCCAGGAGACATGCTATCCCACGGAATATAGTCCAGAAGGTTCTGTTCATGGAGCGCCTTTGCCCGGATAAGTTGCTCTTTTCGGGGTGTCTCACGAGGGATGACCAGAGAGATCGTACCCTGGGTAAGAATTTCACAGATGGTGTTATAGCCGCCCATGCTGACCACCAGATCCGCGGCGGCCATGATCTCCTCCATGCGCCGGTAAAATTCCCAGGTGCGGATACCCAGTTTTCTGGCTCTGGAAAAAATATCTTCCCGCTCTTTTTCCGGCATGAAGGGGCCTGTAATCAGAACACTTTTAAAGTGCGGCGGTCCGGAAATATTTTCCAGCATACTCAGAAAGTTGTTCATCACGGCGTATCCATCGCCACCGCCGCCGGTGGTGACCAGAACAAGTTTTTCGTCGGTATGCAGGGCGTTTTTTTTCCGGACGCGCTGGATGGCGTCTTTGCCTGGCGTTTTTCTGGGAATGTAGCCGGTAAAGAACATTTTCCGGCTGACGGCCTCCGGCATGGCGTATTCATGAACCGGGTCGTAGAGTTCCTGGTTGCCATATATCCAGATTTCGCTGTAAAGCTCGTCCAGAACCTGATAGACCCCTTTCTTGCTCCAGTCGCTCCGGATTGTCTCGGCTTCGTCCATGATATCCCGCAACCCCAGAATGGTGCGCGTTCTGGGCAGGCGCTGCCGCAGCCATTGAAGGGTGGGCAGCACCTCTTTGTTCAGCCCCAGCGGTTCCTTGTCCACAATGAAGAGATGCGGCCGAAACGCCTGCGCCGTCGCCGTGATGATACTTGTTCGAATATCCATGGCATGTTGAGGGTTGATTTTAATGGCCATGGGAAGATATTCATCGTTGGTTTTTTTAATCATTCCGGGAATGCGTACAAAATCAATTCGTTCCGGAAAACAAAACCGACCGGCAATTGGAGAGCCTGTCAGAATCAGCACATTGACATCCGGCACGGCCAGGTGGGACGCAATGGACATGGTGCGCCGTATATGGCCCAGGCCATAGGTGTCATGGGAATACATGAGGATATTGTAGGTCGAGTCCACGCCTGACGGTTGCCGTTTCAATATAGTGACTGAAGTTGATGAAAGCCCGAAATCTGGATATCCGGCGCAAGTTTCGATTCTCTTATCATAGATAATCCGTAAATGACAAAATCATTCTGTAATGAACCACCATTGATGTCAACCGCAGCATTTCTTGAATTTTTTTCCGCTTCCGCAGGGGCAGGGATCGTTACGGCCTGTTTTGGGGGTTTCACGAATATATTGTTTGGGCCTGGGCGCGGTTCCATCCCAGAAAAACCAGGTTCCATGCTCCTTTTTGAACTGCGCCAGTTCGTGATGCTCGACCTCATCGCCATTTTCCGTATAACTGGCGATGAACTCGACGATTCCGGTCTGGTCGTTTGCCGCGCCGTCTTCGGTTCTCAGAATCTGAAGATCATGCCAGACGGAATTCTGAGACCAGTTCCGGATATTCTGCTCTGAATCCTGCTTCCGCTGCACCGGATGGGTGGTGCGGATGATGTATTCCACTTCGGTTTTGGCGTAGGCCGCGTACCGGGAGCGCATGAGCGCTTCAGCGGTTTCCGCCGGCCTTTCGTTTTTAATCAGCGGTTCGCAGCATTCGCTGTAAGGCAGTGAAGAGCCGCAGGGGCAAAGTTCCATAGTGATCTCCTTATCTATAGCAATGAATTTCAGGATAGTGATTCGGGGGATATCCGAAAAAGTACGCAGGTGTTGCTCCATAGTGTTTCCGCCAGCACTTCCGGATTTTCGTCAAGGACTTCCGACAGTTTTATCAACACGGATTTCACGAAAGCCGGTTCGTTTCTCCGAAAGCGGTTTTTTTCGGGCGCCGGCGTCAGATACGGGGCGTCCGTTTCGATCAGAAGCCGGTCTCGGGGAATTTCCGAAACCAGCTCGCGAAGATCCGCGCCGCGGCTCTGAAGCGTGAGAATGCCGGTGACGCCAATGCGGTACCCCATTTCCAGATACTGCATCAATTCCGCGTGAGTGCCGCTGAAACAATGGATGACCCCGTTTCCGGGATGCCGGTGATACGTTTTCAGGATGGACAGCAGGCGGCCGTCGCTGTCTCTTTCATGAAAAATGATCGGCATGTCCATCTCGTCAGCCGCCTCGATCTGGCGGATCAGCCATTTTTCCTGAATCGGCTGCGGGGTGTGCATGCGGTAAAAATCCAGACCGATCTCGCCCCACGCCTTTGCTTTCACATGCCCCGCCAGCTTGCAAAGCTGCTGCATGGCGGCGTCGTCCGCCGAGGCCGTGTCGTGAGGATGAAACCCCACCGCCGCAAAGATGTGGGGGCGCGATGCGGCGATGACGACGGCTTTTTGGGATGCTTTCAGATCAATGCCGGCGATCATCATGGCGGCTACACCGGCGTCTGCGGCGCGTTGCAGCACTTCGTCAAGGTCTGCATCATAGGTGCTGTCATCGAGATGGCAGTGGCTGTCAAACAGTTTCATGGTATAGGGTGATGTCCTGTTGAAGACCCGCGGCGATTTGGGTTAACCGAGAAAAATCCGGAGAGGATACCTGGGACAGAGACTGGTTCAGCATATGAATCGCCGCGGGAATATACGCGCTGAAGCCGGTCTTTCCTTTAATCTTTGTCAAAAAACCGAAAGCGCCCAGTATCTGAAGATTCCGGGTGATCCGGCAATGACGGTAACTGTGAATGAACGCCGGACGCTGAACGGGCATATGACGGGAAAGCTCCTGGATAGCATATTCCAGCAGCGCTTCCTGGAGTTCCGGAGCAAGGTTCACATAGGGGTCTATCAACAGCGAGGCCAGATCGTACTGAATCGGCCCTTTGCGGCCCGCCTGAAAATCTATGGCGAAAAGGCGACCATCTTTGACCATGATGTTCCGGGACTGAAAGTCGCGGTGCATGAAGCCTGTCACCGCGCCTTCCAGCGCGTTGTCCGCCAGCCGGTTGAATTCCGGCGACAAATCCGCGAAATGAACCGGCGAGTGCAGGCACCCTTGCAGGAACGCTTTCACGAAATAGCGGCACTCTTTTTCCAGAATCATCGTTCTGTCATATTCAGGCGTCTGGTATGTCCAGGAAATATCGAATCCCTGCGCGCCCGATACCGAAAGTGAAATCAAAAGGCGGATCGCTTTCCGGCACCAGAACCGTATGGCGATTTCATCCGGAGATTTCAGAATAATGGACTGGAGATGCGTATCGCCCAGGTCTTCGGCGATCACCACCCCGGAAAACCGGTCCGCCACGTAAATCTGCGGAACAGCGACCTTCCGGTGATGCAGATGCCGGCCAATAGCGACGCAGGCATCCATTTCCGTGGGGTTGTCCGGCTGGGGTCCGCTGTTGATATCGTGAATCGCTGCGATCAGGGAATGTCGCGGGGTTGACAGCCGTCGCCACAAACGGTCGGAGCCGTCTCCTGCGACAGGCGTGATACGGATAGGGGCTGACGGCGCCTCCGAAAATGCGTTTCGAAACGCCCGCGGCGCCAGCGCATCCAGCGCCGCCGTCTGATACTGCACCGGGGTTCCGATATCTCTCCAGGAAGCATTTTCGGGAACATATCCCTGAACGCTCCGGCCATTGCGGATCATGGCCTGGTACATCGCGATGCTGCTGGATTCAGCCTCTTCCGGAATCCAGTCCAAGACTTCCGGAGCGATGACCTGAATGCCCGTAAATGTCAGTCTGGTGACAGACGCCTGCTGAATTTCCGCCGGTGAAACGCCAGCGATGCGGTCGGCGCCGTCTGTATCGAAACCGAGGACACGGTTCGCGACGTCAACCCAAACGGTGTTGACCGGCGGGTAATCGTAAAGCACGAGGGTGGCCGGATGGTTGCGCCGGCGATGAAAAGCGTACACGGCTTTCAGATCAATATTCGTGACAATATCGCCGTTGACGACCATCAGCGGCGCATCTTTCCAGAAATCCCGAATATTTCGAATGGCGCCGCCGGTTCCCAAAATACGGGGTTCAAAACGGGTCTGGACAGGAATAGCGTACGGTCTGTCCGCGACGAACGCCTCGATCATATGGTTCAGGTGGTGCGTATTGATCATGATCGCCTGACATCCGGCCTGTATCAGACGCCGGATGATGCGGTCGAGCAGCGGTACACCGTCCAGAGGAAACAAAGGCTTGGGAATATGCCGGGTATGGGGCAGCAGACGTGTCCCCAACCCGGCGCATAGAATGAGCGCTTTCATGAGAAGTTGCGACAGTTGCTATACGGAGAGAACCCGCAGGTATTTTTGAATGGTGCTGGCATAAAATTCAATTTGATCTTTATCTTCCGATCCGGCAACGCCATGGGTGATAAAAAAATCTTCGGCGTTTTTATAATTGATTTTAGAGAGCGCTTCCTTGCGTTCGATTTCCCGGCGTTTGTACATCCGGTTGCCGCGTGAAAGTATCTTCCGGGAGCGTTCACCGGCATCCACGGTGTTTTTGGGATATCGCATGAAAAAATTCAACACGATCCAGTATGACTCGAAATAGGCTTTGATGAGACGGGCGAACAGGCGAAGCTTTCTGAACCCCACGGCCGTTACGTTATAGGTTTCCGGCAGCGTCGGGTGCGGAATCAAAATGGCGTCGTCAATAAACGCCTTCAGGGTTTTTCGGACATAGTAATCCGGAGATTTATCCACGTCATAGGCGAATTCATTCTTGAAGAAATTCATGAGAAACGCATACCCCGAAAGAACATCGGACATGGAAAACTGGAAAACTTCCTTCTCCAGGATGCTCAGGGCGGTAAATACGGCCGGAATAAAAAAAATAATGCAGTTGTTTTTGTAATATTCCAGAATGGGTCTTTTGCTGACG
>JAJYBO010000120.1 GCA_021778975.1 Deltaproteobacteria bacterium | reverse complement strand
CTTCTTCCCCCATACCGCCTTCGGTTTCATCGGTATTGCCGTCATCCACCTGCAGTTTGGACAAAATTTCGTCAAACCCTGGCCCTTCTTTTTCCGATTGAAGAAACAAGTCTATATAACTCAAAATGTCCTCTTTCAGAGCGACACAGAGTTTTAGCGGTTCTTTCTTGAAGATGGACCGGATCATGTCAATTTTTTCCAGATCGTTTGGGTCGTCAACGGCGACAACGATCTTTTCGTCTTCGGTGTAAAGGGGCACCCATAAATAATTGCGCATGAACGGCGCTTTTACCCGCGCTATCAACTCTCCGGGGATGGGGATATTGGGGGTGAATTCTACAAACGAGGTCTGATAGAACTGGGCCAGAGACTGCCCGATATGGTTTTTGGAAATTTTGAGCTGATGCAGCAGTACGGATTCGATGGGTTCCTTGTGCTGACGCGCTTCCAGAATTGCCTTCTCAAGCTCTGGCCGGGTGATAATATGGTTCTGAATGAGATAATCGAACTTGGATGGCCGTGCGATGGCCATGCGTTTCTGATTGAAAAGCGCGATGCCCAGAATACTGGCCAGTTCCTGAACGGACTGTTCATCCGTCCGGGTGAATGGCCCCGCGGGAATCCGGTTGATGAGCTGGAGAACCCCCAGAAGATATTTTTGATGAATGATGGGAAAGGCCAGTACCTGACGGGTTTTGTACCCTGTTTTCCGGTCCCAGCTCCGGTCGAATCTCAGCGCCGGGTCAATACGCGCCAGTTCTGCATCGTCATAAACGTTGTGGATGTTGATCAGTTTTTGGCGATAGGCGGAAAAACCGGCGATACTGCTGGTGGACACCGGAATCCGTATTTCGGCGATTTCGTCGCCGGATTTGAACCTGGAAAACAGCTCTCGTTTTTTGCCGTCAATGATATATATGGTGATACGCTCGGCCTCGAAAAGCTGGACGATGTCATCTTTCAGGTTGATCAGAATTTCATCCAGATTCGAAGCCGAATTGATGCGGTTGCCGATTTCCTGAAGCTTTCGGCGATATTCCACCTCGCTTTGAAGTCTGGCGATGTCTGTCTCTTCGGATTGGGCGCATGGCGGCGATGTCATGGGCGGGGTCTCCATTTCAGAAAGGACGGCTTTTTATGAAGCCGTCCGGATGTCCTTATTGAATTTCCCTGTATTTTCGATAGACATCGCGCAGCTTCTTGACGCCGCCGGCGACGAGCAGTATTCCCAAAAGATAAAATGAAAAATAAATGAATCCTATGGCGTTCAAAAAATGTGGAATGGATTTAATCTGTGGCATTACCTGAGGTATCCGGAAAAAAACCCCGATCCCCGCCATGCACAGCGCAATACCCCAAACAAGTTGTACACGCAGATTGTCTTTCATAGATCCTGTCCTGAAATTGTCAATTGAAATGTCCATCAATGCGCGCACCGCAATATGTGCAGCGACTGTTTTCGATGTGACTGGAGCGCACCGTAAACCCCCATCGGTCAATCAGTCGTTTGCCGCAGCGCCAGCAAAACGTATTTTCGCTCTGTTCACCAGGAACATTGCCGGTATAGACATACCTGAGACCGGCTTGCAAACCGGTGTCTCGGGCGGATATCAACGATGTCAGCGGCGTTGGCGACCGGTCGGTCATCCGGTATGTGGGGTGAAACCGGCTGATGTGCCAGGGGGTGTCCGCTCCGAGTTCGGAAACAATGAATGCCGCCATGTCGGAAAGGGCCGCCGCGTCATCGTTCATGCCAGGAATCAGGAGCGTGGTGATCTCGACATGAATGTTCATGGATTTCATCGAGACCAGTGTCCGACACACCGGATCGAGGCTCGCGCCGCAGACATCTCTGTAGAATTCGTTGCGAAAGGCTTTTAAATCCACATTCGCGGCGTCTAAATACGGACGGATCATGTCGAGCGCTTCCCGCGTCATGTAGCCATTGGTGACAAACACGTTGTAAAGCCCTTTTTCGCGCGCCAGCCTTGCCGTATCCAGAGCGAATTCAAAATAGACGGTCGGTTCCGTATAGGTATAGGCAATGCTCTTGCAGCCTGCATCGAGGGCATGTTCGACAACGGATTCCGGAGAAACGGCGGTTCCGGCGATTTTGCCATTTCGATCTGCAGGCATCCGGGATATTTCGGAGTTCTGGCAGAAACGGCACGAAAAATTACACCCGACCGTAGCAATGGAATACGCCAGACTTCCGGGAAAAAAATGGTAAAACGGTTTTTTCTCGATGGGATCCACATGGCTGGCGATCAGTTTTCCATATACCAGCGTATGCAGAACGCCCCCATGGTTTTCCCGAACGCCGCAAATTCCCCGGTCGGCGTCCGCGATGATGCAGCGATGGTTGCACAGATAACACCGAACCCTCGTATCTTTATATGGTTCATACAGACAGGCTTCCATGGATGTTTCTCCTCGCTTCGGGAATGATACATTGATTCACCCGGGAACAACGCCCGCGGCTGTATTGGAACGATATTCCAATGAAATGGGCGTGGTTTTGAACCTGGGAATCAACAATGCGATAATTCCCGCGTAGGCGCCGAACGGGCATAACTGCATCAGGGGATATTGTTCCATCCACCGTGTCACACCGGTCCACGGCACTGGAAAATGGCAGGTATGACGCGCATATACCGGAACGGTTCCGAGCAATTGATGCAATATTCGCTTGATGTCTCCCACACCGAAATGGTTCAGGGGCGCCGATGGTTTTTCTTTGAAAAGGCGTCGAATGCGTCTGCGGTGTCCTCCGAGTGCATAGTGGTTCAGAATGCCGACATATACCTTGTGTTTGGCCACACGGCAGGCTTCCGCAAGGACGGCGTGAGGGTTTTCGACAAATTCCAGCGTCGTATTGATACAGACATAATGAAACGAATTGTCTTCAAACGGCAGATCTTCGCCGGCGCCTCTGTGCAGATCCGCCCGTTGTCCAACGCGGGCGCGGGCGATATCGAGCATGTAAGGAGAGGGATCCATGCCGGTGACCAGCACCCCTTTTTCGATAAACGGCAGCAACCCGACGCCGGATCCGCAGCCGACTTCAAGCAGTGTCTTTCCGCGGGACGGATTCAACATCTGGAGCATCAGGCGGTTTTCGAGCGTAACGATTCTCTGGATTTTCGGGCTTTGAATCCATTGATCGAATGCTCTGGCCGTATTGAAATCGAAAATATACCCCATATCCGCCATTATTCATAAAACTATGGGTAAATCAAGGAAAAAGCCGGAAAGAAGTATGCTCTCACCTGCCCGGATGATCTGAAAATTTCATGAAAAATCAGTATGATAAATCCATTAAAGATGTCGAATCCGCACCGGACGGTATCGCTGTGAAAGCCTGCACCACGCCATGACATTTGCATGCGGTGCTGAGGAGAACAGGAAACCGCGACATCTGAACCGTTCTCAGGGCTTTCCACAGACACGACGGACGAATACCTCCGATCCCTGGCGCCAGTTGCCGGCTTTGCAGCGACACGACGACAAATGGAGGACAGGAAAGCGACTGGATTGTCTGGTGCAGGATCTGCGTTCTGGGGTTGCGGGTGTACGTGCAGATCGCCGATGGTTCCGGGCAATTTTCCGGGCAGATGAACGATGCAACGCTGGTGAATATTTCTCCGGGCCTTCCGGGATATACATTGGGAAGCGAGGTTCGGACCATCTCCGGTATTTCGACAGGCTCCACCCGATATGCAGGCGAAAGTTTCAGACGCATCCATTCAAACGCCATGTGGATGGGAATTACCGGAACAATCCAGTCCGGGGTCGTGTCGTCTTTCAAAAAACGATGCAGATATGCAATGCCATCCATACATATGGTGGTTATCACAGGCCCGGCAATGGCGTCGCAGGCCTGCGGACAGATGTCAACAACCGTGAGGGCCGCATGGGGGTGGCGATGCTTCATGGCGTGTACAGCCTTCTTTCCAAATCGCCCCGCCCCGATAATCCAGATATCCGTCATGATTACACCTCGAATTGTTGAAAACGATGATATCCCAGACCCGCGCCCAGATGCAAGTCGGATGATCGTCGTTCCCTGCGTTTCTCTGTCAACGAACTGACACGCTACGGTGTCATGGACGGTGACGAGGCCCGAAAGTATCGGTGATATTGTAATGAAATACACCATGAGTTCAAATCGTTGAGGGATATTTCATCGTTTGTGGCATATATCTTGCTTGGATTTTTGGCAAGTTCACATCAGAAAGGATATGGCATATGGAATCTATGGGGTTGTTCAACAAAACATTTTCGGTTCTGGAAAAGAGTCTGGATTTGCGATCCGAGAAACACAACCTGCTGGTGTCCAATATCAGCAACATGGATACGCCTAATTTCAAAGCGTTTGACATTATGGTGAAAAAGGAAATGCAGAAGGCCGACCAGAAAGACGGAAAACTGAATCTGCTTCAGACCCAGCCGATGCACTTTCCTTTGCCGGAACTCTCTTATGAAAAGCTCCCTGAAGTCATTCAGGTCGAGGCGCCCGAACATAATTTCCGCGAAGACGGCAACACCGTTGACATAGACAAAACCATGACGGAGCTGTCGGAAAACGGTCTTCTCTACAATGCTTCCGCGGAGATGATTTCAAAGAAATTTCAATCGTTGTTGAGTGTTATCAGCGGAACAGTGAGGTGATTATGGATTTTTTCAACGCGATACAGACCAGCGCTTCCGGGTTGTCGGCGCAGCGCCTTAGAATGAATCTGGTATCCAGCAACCTGGCCAATGTGAATACCACCCGAACTGCTCAAGGGGGGCCTTATCAGCGTCAGGAAGCTGTTTTCGCGGCGACGCCGCTGTCGGGCAAATTCAGCGATGCTCTGAACGCGGAACTCAACGGCAAGCCAACAGACGTGCAGGTGACGGATGTAATCAATGACCAGCGGCCGCCTATCATGAAATACGATCCGCAGAACCCGGACGCGAACAGCCAGGGGTTTGTCGCCATGCCCAACATCAGCGTTGTGGAGGAAATGGTGAACATGATGTCCGCGTCCCGAAGCTATGAAGCCAATGTAACGGCCATTGCGGATTCCAAGAACATGGTGCTGAAAGCACTTGAAATAGGACGGTGATTATGAAACCATTACAACTGAACCCCCAATTTTTTTCTATCCCTCCATCGCCGGCGGGAACCGCCTCAACCGGTGACGTGTCGGAGGCGTCTTTTGGCGAAATGCTCAAAGAGCATCTGAAAAAAGTCAACCACCTTCAAAATACCGCGGATACGGCGGTTCAGGATCTGGCGTCCGGCAAGAACGAAGATGTTCACAACACCATGATTTCACTTGAAAAAGCCAGCGTGGCGATGCAGCTTACCATGCAGGTGCGTAACAAGGTTGTTGAAGCCTATCAGGAAATCATGCGAATGCAGGTATAGCGAGGAACCATCCCCATGCAACTGAAAAGCGCTTTTACGCAATTGAAAACGATCTACGGTGGCTTAAGCCTGGTCCGAAAAATCACCTTGTTCTCCGTCATTGCAGGCGTTCTCGGCGGGTTCGCCCTGATTCTGTTTCTTAGCGGCAGACCGGATTATCAGGTGCTGTTTTCGGGGCTTTCCGCCGAAGATTCCGGCGCGGTCATCGCGCAGCTCAAGGCGAAAAAGATTCCCTATCAGGTTTCATCCAATGGCGGGGCCATATTGGTTCCCAAGGAAAAAGTGTATGAAACCAGAATGGAACTGGCGACCCAGGGGTTGCCACAGGGCGGCGGGGTTGGCTTTGAGATTTTCGATCATTCAAAATTGGGAATGACGGAATTCGTTCAGAATGTCAATTATCTGCGGGCGCTTCAGGGGGAGCTGACCCGAACCATTGACTGCTTTGACGAAATTGAAAGCTCGAGGGTCCATCTGGTTATCCCCCCCAAGACCCTGTTTGTCGAGGATGAAGAACCGCCCAGGGCTTCGGTGGTGATTAAGTTCAAGCCCGGAAAAATGCTGACGGAAGATCAGATACAGGGCGTTATCCATCTGATTTCATCGAGTATTGCCGGGTTGAAACCGGAAAATGTCACACTCGTTGATACCTATGGCAACCAGATCGGTCAGAGAAAAGAGAAAAACAGCTATGAAAAGGCAAGAGCCGATCAACTGGCGTATCAGGAGACGGTGGAGCGCAATCTGGAACGCCGTGTAAAAAGTATGCTGGAAAATGCGCTTGGGCCGGATAAGGCCATTGTCCGATTGTCAACGAGCATGGATTTTAAAAAACAGGAAAAAACGGAAGAGCGGTATTACCCGGATGACAAGGTTGCGCGCAGCGAGCAGATTTTGAAGGAATCCACGATCAACATGAACAAGCCGCCCGTGGGGGTGCCGGGTTCCAACGCCGCGATGGCAGCCAATACCCAGCAGGCGGCCAGTGGCGCGGCCGGAAATGTCGCTGGCGCCGCCAATGCGACAACCGCAGCGCCTCCCGTTCCTGTGAGTACCAAACAGAGCCAGACCACCAATTTTGAAATCGGGAAGGTTACGAGCCATACGATCGAGCCTATCGGCCAGATTTCCAGGCTTTCGGTAGCGGTGCTGGTGGATGGCACGTATAAAACGGTCAAGGATAAAAACGGTAAGATCACCCAGGAATATGTTCCCCGCACTCCGGAAGAGATTGACAAAATCAAGAATATCGTTATGCGTGCGGTGAACTATTCGACCACAAGGGGCGATGCGGTTGAAGTCGCCAATATTCCTTTTGAAAATCCGGCGCTTAAAGAGGCCAGAAACAAAGTGCAGAGCAACGGCTGGCTATCATCGTTGATGCAGTATTCCGTATATCTCAAATATCTGTTTTCAGGAATATTCATGGTGTTGACATTTATCTTTGTCATCCGTCCGCTGATTCAATGGCTGACAACGGATCCGGTCAGAGAGACCGATTTGTTGGGGTCGCTTCCCAGAACGGTCAACGAGCTTGAGAAAGAATATGGTGGCGCCGAGGTGCAAACCGCATCCAAACCGCTGTCTCTTGCGGATCAACTCTCCCAGTTGGCGCTGGCGGACAATCAGGTGTTTGTCGAAGTGCTGAGAGAGTGGATGAAGCAGACATGACGCGCGGGTGATGACGAGACATAACGGACAGACAAATATATTCGCTTTATAGATTATAGGGGAGCTGGAAATTATCGCTATGGACAAGATACCGCTGTCAGGAGCATTGAAGGTCGCCGTTTTGATTCATTCTCTGGGAGAAAAGACATCTCGGGAAATTCTGAATCAGATGGGAGAAGCGGAAAGGAAAATCGTTCAGGAACATCTGATGCAGGTTGACGCCATTGCTCCGGAAGTGGTGGAGCAAATTGCCCATGAATTTGCGACGCTCATCGAAAAAATCAAGAACCGTCAGTCATTGAGTCAGATACTGAGTGAACCGGCAGAGGAAGACGGCGCATCCGAAGCAATGCCGGAGGTTCTACCCGAAATATCGCCGGCAGAAGCCTCGCCTGAAGCGGCTTCACCGTCGGCTCAGGGAGGCTCCGCGCTTTCTGACGAAGCGGAAAGCCAACCCACCGAAGAAGAAAATGCCCTGAAGGCGCTTCAGGCCATAGAGCCAGAACAACTGGTCGAAATGATTAAAGACGAACATCCGCAGACCATAGCGGTGATTGTTGTCCACTTGAAGCCGGAATCTGGCAGTGTCGTATTGTCCAGGCTTCCCGACAATCTCAAGCTGGAAGTGGCCATGAGGATCGCCCGTATGGACAAGATTCAGTCGGGAATGGTGATGGAAATTGACCGCGTGTTTCAGGAAATCATGAAAAAGAAAAAGACGTCGGCCACTCACAAAACTGGCGGTGTCAGTCATCTGGCGGAGCTGCTCAATATGGCGGATGGTTCTGCGGGAGAATTGATTTTGAGTGAAATCGAGGAAGTCAATCCGGATCTCGCGGCCCAGATCAAACAGATGATGTTTGTGTTTGAAGACCTGGTGCTGGTCAACGACAAGGGGTTGCAGAAGGTATTGCGCAGGGTTGAAACGCAGAAACTGGCGCTGGCGCTCAAGGGCGCTTCGGAAGAAGTCAAGAACAAGATATTCAAGAACATGTCCGAACGGGCGGGGGTTATGCTGCGGGAAGAAATCGAGGCAGTCGGTGCGGTGCGCATGAAAGATGTCGAAGAGGCCCAGCAGAGCATCACCAAGATCATTCAGGAACTTGAAGCCAAGAACGAAATCATTATCAGCGGCCGAAAAGGGGGCGATTATATTGCATGATATCTTCAAGAAAGATCATACAATTTCCGATGTGTCTTCGGGTCCCTATCTCTTTCCTGAAATACTGAAAAATGCGGCGCCGGCGCGTGAAAAAGATTCCGAATCTCCCGCCGGTGCGTTTCAGAGAATTTTTATTGATGTCGAGCCGGCGCGAGAAGCCGCGGGAGACAACGGCGGCGCCGCTTCTGCGTCACTG
>JAJYBO010000119.1 GCA_021778975.1 Deltaproteobacteria bacterium | reverse complement strand
TTTTTTTGAGCTGAATAGTTACGAAAAATTTTTATTAAACCATACTACATGAGACATGGGTATATTGACTTTATAGGGCTTGGTTCTAACTTTGAAAATCCGGTGATCTATGGGAGAGGCGTCCCGCCTCGATAATATCGCTTTGGTGCACCGCTCCCAGATGAATTAAATTTCAATACCAAAACTTCGCGATAGAGGCCCCAACCCGCCTTCAAACCCCTGGCCAATGGCCTTAAACTTCCATTCGTTGTTGTGGCGGTAAACCTCGCCAAAAATGATCGCCCTGTTGAGGCTGGCATCCTCGGAAAGATCATAGCGGCCGATCTCTGTGTTGTTGTCTTTATTCACAACCCGAATAAAAGCGGAAGACACCATGCCAAAGTTTTGGCTGCGCTCTTCGGCTTCATGAATGGTGACAGCAACCACCAGTTTTTTGATTTCCGCAGGCACCTTGTTGAGTTCCACTTCAATCACCTCGTCGTCGCCGGTTCCTTCTCCTGTGCGATTATCGCCCAAATGTTTAACAGAGCCGCAAGATGATATTTTTTGGTTGTAAAAAATAAAATCGTTTTCATTGCGCACCTTACCGTCATCTTTAACCATAAACAAAGAAGCATCCAGGTCAAAAGATGCCCCGTCTGTGGCTCGCACATCCCACCCCAGGCCGATTAAAAGATTTTTCATGCCAGGAGCTTCCTTGCTAAGGGAGAGATTGCCTCCTTTGCTTAATGAAATAGCCATTTTAAACCTCCTTTTTCACATTATGATATGAGGGTTATATAAAATTCACAACCATCGGAACTAAATCCTGAAAAGTTCTGCCTTGAGCCGGTTCCCCAATGGCGTGCATTTTCCACTCATTGTTATGGCGATAAACTTTGGCCATAATTTGCGCAGTATGAGTACCGCCACCGCTCAAGCGATAGTTGGCAATTTCCTTTTTACTTACCATGTCCACCAATCGGCAGGATGCGTTTTCGACTTCATTGAAGGTTTGACCTCTAAAACTGTTTACAACAAACACCAAAAACTTAACAGCAGCAGGAACTCGCGACAAATCCACAATAATCTGTTCGTCATCCCCTTCCCCTGCGCCAGTTTGGTTATCGCCAGTGTGCGAAATGCTGCCATCCTTACTTTTCAACTGACCGAACCAGACCACGTCCACAAGCTTTTTGCTTTCGTCAAAAAGTATGCAGGACGCATCCAGATCGATCGCTTTAGGAGCAGAAAACTTACCCAAAAAACCTTTGCTCTTGGCGGCATCCCAGCCAAGCCCATGCAAACTTTGGATAATGCGCCGCCCGCTTCTTTTTCAAGGGAAATTTTCTGCCCTTTGGATAAATTAACCGCCATGCTTCGCCTCCTTTTTTATGTCCTAAATTCTTGAGTTTCGAAAAATAAAACTTGACAAAATAACATATTGAATAAATCCAATCATCATGCCCTTCAACAGTATCTGGTAAATCCTGCTGAAAATCCTCGAAGGATTTATTATATTTTTGCTCAAAAGAAGAGAGATTTTTTATATGCTTCAAGTTGTTTCTGAATACTGACGGCTTCGTAAAAAGTCCGGATGCTGCGTTGCGCTGCATCTTTCGTCGTTACGGCGTACCATAAGTACGCCTCACTCCTCAGGATTTGCGCGCCTTGCCTGCGGCCTTTTTACAAAGCCGTCTGAAATTTGACTTTTTACGAGAGCATCAATACTGAATATCCTTCCAAAAGCAACATGTTGTAATGCTTCAACATAAATTGTTTCACCTGCTGCAGTAACAATTTCGCTGATATCTTTTGGTATGTTACTCGATTATCAAGTTTTTTCGTTGAAAAAACTTGATAATCGAGTAACAGGGCAGACTTTCGACGACCCACCAACACCATATCCTCCAAAATCCACTCAGCTCGGCTTCCAGCGATAGGAAATCAATAGCCGAACTATTTTTGGAAGTCAATGTCTTTCAATTTTTGACTCGATTCGCAATTGCTTGTCTCCACAGCGTCCACCGGCGACAGATATTGATGACAAACGGTGAATTATCAATGAGACATATATCCAAAGGCCGTTCTACGGTGTTTCACGAATACCCCATATCTTTAGGCAGTTGGGGTATCCTGTCGGACACTATACACAAGTATTCATCGGAAATGGCTCAATTTATAATTTAACTTTTAAAAAATTCTGTCTTGACTTTAGGGACAACCTTACCATATGGGATAGATACTCATGGTCAGGCTGGTAACGGTCGCTTTTTTACAAAGAAAGGACAGAGGTAATGACAACACAGGAAGCATGCGGTTCGGTTGAATCGAAACATGTTGGTTTTAAAGGATTAAATGACCAGGAAATCCAGGACAGCAGAACGAAATATGGTTCGAATGTACTGACACCCCCCGAAAGAGAACCCTGGTGGCGGCAGTTTCTTGGTAAATTCGACGATCCAGTGATCCGGATACTTATGATTGCCGCAGTGCTGGCCATTGCGGTGGGCATTTTTTCAGGGAAATATTATGAAGGGGTCGGCATTATCGCCGCCATATTTCTTGCGACAACCATCGCCTTCTGGAACGAATTCAAGGCCGGTAAAGAATTCGATGTACTCAACAGAACCAATGACCAAAAACCGATCAAGGCGTTTCGGAATGGCCACTGGACAGAGGTAGAGCGAAAAGATATCGTCGTGGGAGATATCGTGCAACTGGAACAGGGATATGAAGTTCCGGCGGACGGGGCCGTATTGGAAGCCATGGCCCTGCATGTCAGCGAAGCGGTGCTGACCGGTGAGAACGTTCCGGTTACCAAGACCGTTTGCTCCGACAATACCTGCTGGGATCCCAAAGACCAGAAAGAAATTCCTTCCGATGTGGTCTGTCGGGGAACATGGATTACCGAGGGCAGTGCGATCGTTCGCATTCAAAAAGTTGGGGATGAAACGCTGTGGGGAACAATCGCCAAGTCTATCAGTGAAGACGTTCATATAGAAACCCCCCTCGATCAGCAACTCGACAAACTCAGTAAATGGATCGGGGTGGTCGGTTTTTCAATTGCCGCACTGATATTTTTTGCACTTGTCGGACGTGATGTCATAACAGGCAGGATCATTTTGCTGACTCAGCAATGGGTTTTCGCCGTCATTTTGACGCTGTCAGTCACAGTGGCTCTCGTACGCATCTGGTTGCCTGTCGTGTACGATTTTTTTGAATTGACGGGAAAAGAGATATCCGCCCCCGACTGGCTGGAAGACGGCAGCGCGGCTTCATGGGGAAAAACCATCGGCGCTGGTCTGGCGATTTTTATTGCCTCCATCGTTTTAAGTTATTCATTGCACTGGATACCTTCCGCACCATCCGAGTGGCTGCCGCTGAATTTCGGTCTGGCAATACTTGGCTATTTCATGATCGCGGTAACGATCATCGTTGTCGCGGTGCCCGAAGGGCTTGCAATGAGTGTAACCCTGAGCCTTGCCTACAGCATGCGGCGAATGATGAAGACAGGCACCCTGATCCGAAAAATGAGCGCCTGTGAAACCATTGGGGCCACAACCGTCATTTGTTCCGACAAAACCGGAACACTGACCAAAAACCAGATGCAAACACATGACGTTGTTGCGGCGTGCGGGGCCGCCTGCAAATGCGGCGATAATGGCAAAGACGAGTGTCAGCACGCTACAAGATGCAGCGCTCTGATGTTTGAGGCTATCTCCGTCAACACAATGGCGCAGCTCGAAAAAGAACCCGGGGCCCCTCCCAAACCACTTGGAAACCCCACAGAAGGCGCCTTGCTGCTCTGGCTCGACGCACAGGGCGGCGATTACCTGGAACTTCGGGATAAATTCACCAAAGAAGGGGTGTTGCCTTTCGACAGCAATCGAAAATACATGGCCACCATCGGAATTTCTCCCGATGACTGTATCCGAAGACTGCATGTCAAAGGAGCGCCAGAGATCGTTCTGGGATGTTGCAGCAAGGTAATGACGGAAGCGGGATTCGTTGAACTCGATCCGAATTTGAAATCGAACATCATCACATCCATCGAAAGTTATCAGAAAAGAGGGTTTCGCGTGCTGGGGTTTGCCTTCAAGGATGTTGACACTCCCTGTACCCCGGATGAGCTGGAAAAATCCGCCACAGATTTAACGTGGCTCTCGTTTGTGGCTATCGAAGATCCGGTGCGTGATGAAGTGCCCAAAGCGGTTCAGGTCTGTCATGGTGCAGGCATCGAGGTCAAAATGGTCACAGGCGACCATCCTGAAACCGCCGAGGAAGTGGCCCGACAATTGGGATTACTGAACGGCCCGGCGCAACAGGGTGAACATGTGACGGGCAAAGAGTTTGGAAAGTTGAATGATGAACAGGCCGAAAAAGTTGTCAAATCTATCCGCATACTCTCTCGCGCGCTGCCGGAACACAAGGAGCGGATGGTCAAATTGCTTCGCAAGGCCAATCATGTGGTCGCGGTAACAGGAGACGGCGTGAATGACGCGCCGGCAATGAAACATGCCAATGTCGCGCTGGCCATGGGATCTGGAACAGACGTGGCCAAAGAATGCAGCCAGGTCATTCTTTTGAACGATTCTTTCGCGACCATTAAATCCGCGGTGATGTGGGGAAGAACGTTATACCAAAATATACAAAGATTTATCGTGTTCCAACTCACCGTAAACGTTGCGGCTTTAGGCGTGGCGTTGCTTGGCCCATTCATCGGGGTGGACATTCCCCTGACCGTCATTCAATTGTTGTGGATCAATCTGATTATGGATACTTTTGCCGCTCTGGCGCTTGCGACGGAGCCTCCAAACGAAAATGTAATGAATCTTCCACCGCGAGATCCCGATGCGTTTATCGTAACGAAGAAAATGTTCAAATGGATATTCGGCTTCGGCATTGCCTTTCTGCTCATTTTGATCGCGGCGCTCCTTTATATCAAAGACGAAGGCGTCAACGCGCATGAACTGTCGCTGTTTTTCGCGATGTTCGTGATGCTTCAGTTCTGGAACCTGTTCAACGCCAGATGTTTCGGACTGAACGAGTCGGCATTGAATGGCTTTTGGAAAAATGCCGGTTTTATTGTCATCACATCTGTTATTTTCATGGGAACGGTCTTGATGATTCAATTTGGCGGTGAGGTTTTTCGTGTTGAGCCGTTATCGCTGCGTGAATGGATATACACCATCGCCGGCACTTCGATGGTTCTCTGGATCGGTGAAATTGTAAGGATTGTGGGGCGATCCCGGTCCCAAGTTGCGGAATGACGGATAGATATTTTTCACAAACAAATAGCATCGGGGAGGAGCAATATGGCAATTCGATTGGAAAAAGGACAGCGAATCAATCTCAAAAAAGATGACGGCGTCAGGCTGGAGCAGTTTTGTGTGGGATGCAATTGGGGAGCAATCGAAACATCGGGAGGTTTTTTAGGCCTCAAAAAGAAAATCATAGACATTGATCTCGATCTGAGCTGTATCATGTTCAATTCCGCAGGCGTTATGTGCGACCATATTTATTCACCGCTGTACAAGGTCGAATTTCTGTCGAAATATGGGATGCCGCCAGGCAAACTCGATTCGAACACCGGCGCATTGCATCACACCGGCGATGATCTCAAGGGGGATGTCGGTGGTGACGATGGCGCCGACAACGAAATCATTACGGTTGATCTGACACGCGTCGGGCCTGAAATCAATCAGATTTTTTTCTTTCTCAACAATTGCGGGCAGGAAGATTTTTCACAAATACCGTATGCTTCCATCAGAATGTTTGAAGGAACGCCATCGAAGGTAGTCAATGTCTATGCCCAATATGATGTGGCGGCGAACCCGATCTACAAAGGAAAAACGGCGCTTATTATGGGAGAGTTGTACAGAAAAAACGGGGAATGGAAGTTCAACGCAGTCGGCGATGCCTTTGCTGACGCGCATCTCTGTTTGACCATTGACCGTATCCGGCAATCGTATGTCCGGCATTGATACGGCATCGGACTTCGGATGAAATTGTGTATAAAAGAGGACAGGCTTAAAGGAGGACAGTTATGGCAATTAATCTTCAAAAAGGGCAACGCATTGATATCGGACTTTCCAAAGTCTGTGTCGGGCTTGGATGGGATCCCAATACCAGCAGTTCGTCGGAATCGTATGATTTGGATGCTTCGGCGTTTCTCATCGGTTCAAACGGAAAGACACCCAATGAAAGTTTCTTCGTGTTTTATGGAAATCAGGAATCGCCGGACAAAGCGGTTGCATCTTCCGGCGATGATACCACAGGCGGCAACAGCGATGGCGGCGACGATGAGACCCTGACCGTAGATTTGGCGAAATTGGATCCGCGAGTTGAACAGATTCTATTTGTCGTGACAATTTACGACGCGGCCAAACGCCGGCAAAATTTTGGTCAGATTCGCAACTCCTACATCCGTATCTACAATGCGGTAACCCAGGAAGAAATTTGCAAATATGAATTGTGCGAAGACTTCTCTATCGAAACCGGCATCGAGTTCGGACGCCTTTACAAACGCAATGGCGCCTGGAGGTTTGAAGCCATCGGTCAGGGATACGACTGTAAGGGACAGTTCGGCCTTGAATTTTTCGTTCAAAAATATACATGAACTGTAAAATGCTCTCTTGGTCACAACTATATGGAAACAATTGTCTAATTTTATAACTTGTATGACGTGAAAGGAGAAACAAATAAATGACGGTCAATCTCGGAAAAGGTGGAAATATCTCTTTGAGCAAAGAAGAACCCGGTCTCAATAAGATACTGATCGGGCTGGGATGGGATGTCAGAGCAACCGATGGAAACGCTTTCGATCTCGATGCAAGTCTTTTCATGGTGACGAACAGCGGCAAGGTTCGTAATGACAACGATTTTATTTTTTACAACAATCTCAAATCACTGGATGGCTCTGTCGAGCATACAGGGGATAACCGCACAGGAGCGGGTGAAGGTGATGATGAAGCCATCAAGGTTGATCTGCAAAAAGTTCCAGCAGATATAGACAAACTTGTCGTTGGCGTCACCATCCACGAAGCCGACGCCAGAAAACAAAATTTTGGAATGGTGCAGTCGGCTTTCGTCAGAATCGTCAATCAGGATAACAATCGGGAGATAGTGAAATTCGATCTTTCCGAAGATATGAGTATTGAAACAGCCATGCTCTTCGGAGAAGTGTATCGTCACGGCGGAGAATGGAAATTTCGCGCGGTTGGCCAGGGATTCAAAGGCGGCCTGGGTGCGATGGCAAAAAGCTATGGTGTGAACGTATAAGAGAGAATTTGATAAAACCAGGTTCTACAACATGAGGAATCCTATGGCTATCAATTTGCAAAAAGGGCAGACCATAAACCTCCGAAAGAGCGAATTCGATCTTTCCAGGGTTACCATCGGTTTGGGATGGAAGATACGCGAACGGAAAAACGATAACGCCGATGATTATGACCTGGACGCCATCGCATTTCTTCTCGATGCAAACGGAAAGGTGCATAATTTAGGTGATCGTCTGGCAGGCGGCGACGTCGTTTTTTTCAACAACAAACAGCATCCGAGTGGCGCCGTATGGTCATCGGGAGACAATTTGGTCGGCGGCACAGGCGATGACGACTGCGAACAGATTGTTTGTCTGCTAAGTCAGGTGCCTGAATCCTATACAAAAATTCTGTTCATTGTTTCGATTTATAAAGGGGTGCAAAAAGGGCAGAGCTTCGGCAACGTCGAAAAAGCCTACATAAGGGCGATTGATGCCAGCAATAAAGAAATCGCCCGATACGCTCTTTCGTCAGAACCGTCGTATGCCAGCAAACGCAGCATGATTTTCGCCGAACTTTATCGGCATTCCGGAGAATGGAAATTCCGTGCTTTGGGTGATGCCGAAGAAACGGATAATTTCGTGGACATTCTTAAACGCTACATCTAATTTGAAGGAGGTTAAATGAGACGTCTTCCTGTTTATCTGGTGCTGGATTGTTCCGGTTCCATGTCCGGAGAACCTATCGAGGCTGTCAAAAATGGTATGCAGATGCTGATATCCGCACTGCGACGAGAACCGCAGGCCCTGGAATCGGCGTATCTCAGTGTATTGACGTTCGACAGCAATGCAAGGCAAATCGTGCCATTGACGGATCTGGCCACCTTCCAACTGCCGGAAATCCATGCTGCTGGATGTACGGCAATGGGCGAAGCGCTTGCGCTGCTGTGCGACTGCGCAAAGCGCGAAGTCGTCAAATCAACGCCGGATCAAAAAGGAGATTGGCGTCCGCTGGTCTTTCTCATGACGGACGGTGAACCTACGGATGATCTGAAAAAAGGCCTGAATACATTTCGGACCCTCAAATGGGGTATCGTGGTGTGTTGCGCCGCGGGTCAAGCCGCCAATATCGAAAATCTGAAAAAAATCAGTCCCGAATGCGTTGTGCAACTGGATGTTGCAGATTCAAAGTCACTTGCAGCGTTCTTCAAATGGGTGTCAGACTCCATTTCGACCAGCAGCAAGAGTGTCAACGAGGCCAAGAAAGAAGTGACGGGACTGGATCAACTCCCGCCGCCTCCACCGGAAATAACGATTGTATGATGTGTCATGCCGTTTAAAACAGCCCGATACCGCCTGGTTTTTTAGATTTGA
>JAJYBO010000118.1 GCA_021778975.1 Deltaproteobacteria bacterium | reverse complement strand
CCGCCAATCACGTCATTCATTTTGACCGCTGGTGGAACCCTGCTGTCGAAAAACAGGCCGAAGACCGGGCATTCCGAATTGGACAAAAACGCAGTGTGGTCGTACATCAATTTGTCTGTAAGGGGACCGTGGAAGAGAAAATTGACGCCATGATCGAAAATAAAACCCAATTATCGGAAAAAATTCTTTCGTCCGGAGCGGAATCGTGGATTACGGAAATGTCCAATGACCAGATTCGGGATATGTTCACCCTGACACTGACGGAGGAGGATTGAAGCGATGGGATGGCATGGTAATTATCCTCCTTACGTACCGGTGGCGGAACGCCAGGCGAAGGCGCGGCGGCAGGCGGAAAAACTCAGAAAGAAGACTGGCAACTTGCAGCCGATTTCAGTTTCTGGACGAATTCTTGCCCGGTCGTGGTGGGGAAAGTCCTGGAATCAAAATCTGGAACGCTATTCGGATTATGCCAACCGGCTTCCACGCGGGCGTTCTTATCTGACAAACGGCATGGTGTTAGATCTGCAAATCGAAAAGGAAACGATCCGGGGAATTGTCGCCGGGTCGTCTGCAGAGCCTTATCAGGTTACCATTCGCATCCAGGCGATTTCGGATGCAAACTGGAAAGATTTGGTGCAAAAAGCGATGGGGAAGATTGAAACCATGCAGGCGCTGCTGGAAGGTAAATTTCCGGAAGAACTCAAGGATATTTTTTTTACCAAAGAAGCAGGGCTATTTCCATCGCCCAAAGAGATCAAACTGGATTGTTCCTGTCCGGACTGGGCCGTCATGTGCAAACATGTGGCCGCCGTGATGTATGGTGTGGGGGTTCGTCTGGATATTTCTCCGGAGCTTTTCTTTACGCTGCGCGGGGTCAATATGGACGATCTTATCGGCCAGGTAGTCAAAAAGGAAGCCGAAGATTTGCTGAGCAGACAACCGGAGAAATCTTCGAGAATCGTTCAGCTTTCGGAGTACAGCCTGTCTGAAATCAGTGCATTGTTCGGTATCTGTCTGATGCCGGATGCTTCGGAAGCGCCGGCGCCTGAGAAGTCTTCAAAAAAAACTGTCAGATCTCGAAAAGCTGCTGTCAAACCGAAAGTTTCAAAGACCAAACCCAAAAAGAGATAACCCCGGTTGAGAGGAGGCAGGATGTCCTTTCTTGACGGGTATATTTTCTATGTTGAAAAACCACGTTACCCGATGCACACCCGGTTGACTTCCTGCATATCGGTGATACCTTGAAGCACTTTCAGAATTGCATCCTGTTTTAAAGTTGTCATGCCTTCTCGGGCGGCCTGAATGAACAAATCTTCTGAGGATGCCTGCTTTTTGATCATGCGCTTGATCTCGCGCGTGCCTTCCATGAGTTCGTGAATGCCCATGCGGCCTTTATATCCACTTCCGGAACAGATATCGCACCCTGCCGGACGATATAGCGTCATATCCGGCGAATAGGTGATTTCGGTCAATTGAAATGTCTCAGGGCCATATGCCGTAACGATGTCGTTGAACTCTTCTTCGGCGGGATGATAAGATTGCCGACAGTTGCTGCACAGGGTTCTGACCAGACGCTGGGCCAGCACCCCTAAAAACGCATCCGAAAAGTTCAATGGATTTAGCCCCATATCCAGCAATCGGGTGATGGTTTCCGGCGCGCTGTTGGTGTGAAGTGTGGAAAACACCAGGTGACCTGTCAACGACGCCTCGATGCCGATGGCCGCGGTTTCTTCGTCACGCATTTCACCAATCATGATGACATCGGGGTCCGCCCGCAGAAACGATCTCATGATCCGCGCAAATGTAAGGCCGATCTGAGATTTCACTTCCACCTGACGCAGGCCCTGTTGGGTGATTTCAACAGGATCTTCGGCGGTCCATATTTTAATTCCCGGTTTGTTGATATGCCCCAACGCCGCGTGTAGAGATGTGGTTTTTCCAGATCCCGTAGGCCCTACCACCAGAATTATGCCATAGGGTTGCACCAGAATTTTCTGCATGATCTTCAGGTTGCGATCGTTTAATCCCATCTGCGTCAGTTTCATGGCGCCGGCTTTGGCCAGAATTCGAAGAACCGCATCTTCATAACCGCCGGTGGTGGGGATTGTGGCGACACGAAGTTCAAATTGTGGCACCCCCTTGCGTCGGAATTTAATCTTTCCGTCTTGGGGAAGCCTGCGTTCGGAAATATCCAGGTTGCTCATGATTTTGATGCGGGACAGGATTCCTTTGGTCATCGAATTGGGAACCTTCAGGTATTCCTGGCAGACGCCATCCATCCGAAAACGGATGGTGGTCTTGTTGGTGAGGGTGGATGGTTCAATATGAATATCCGATACATTGCTGCGATACGCGGCCACAAAAACCTGATCTACCAGCCGAACGACCTGACTGGTGGATTCATCCATGGATTCAATATCGTCATCAACAGCTTCTTCCTCATCGAAAAGGATATTGGGAATGATGTCTTCGATTCCGAGAGAGAGTTCAGCAGGTTCCGGCGTGCGTTCCGCATAGAAATACGTGATGAACTGCTCGATGTCTTCCCGAATACCGACTGCAAGATCAATTTCAGGAACTTTGACCAGCGTCTTGATGTGATCGGTTTTTCGGATGTCCTTGGGGTCATCCACGATAATCTGTATTCGGTTTTTTTCCCAGCCCAGCGGCACCCACACATCATGCATCAGAAACGACTTTTTCAGATTTCGGATTAGCTCGAACGGTACCGGATGTTGGGGATCGAACGCCTTGAATGGACATCCGTAAAACTGTGACAGAGACTTTCCGATATCCGTCTTACTGAGACGAAATTCCTCCATCAAAGCGTATTCCACACTCTTTCGGGATTTTTGAGCAAGCACCAGGGCTTTCTGGAGTTGCCCAGGGCTGATGAGTTTTTGCTGAATCAGATAGTCATACCGGGAGCCTGGCGCCAGTTGAGACAGGAGCGCGGACAGGCGTTTGTCGGTTTCTTCGCCTGAGGGATCCATCTGAATGGCGGACTTGTAAAGTTCGATTGCCTGATCTTTGTATCCCCGCTTCTCGAACTCAAGACCCATATCGGATATCAATCTGGCTTTCTCGGAATCGTTGAGATATTGTCGTTGAATCTGATGGGATAAATGATCCACGATTTGACGTGGTGACTGAAAACGAAACAGACTCTCGATGAAACAGTGCATCAGGTTCGGTGTCAGCGGATTCTTCTGAAACGCCTGGTCGTATTCGGAACAGGCTTCTTTGAAAAGTCCCAGATCTTTTAGAGCGGTGGCGCTGGCGATGATGGCTTCCACATTATCTTCTGAAGTCTGGTTATTCTGAAGAATGGAAAGTTCTTGTTGAGAAACCGTCGCATCTTCCTGCTCCTGCGTCTGGATTTGTTTCTGAAGCAAGTCTATCCGGCTGCGGATATCCTGTGCAAGCTGAGAGTCTCTGACCACGGGATCGGCGATCAAGCGGTTATAAATATTCAAACTGGGTTCTAAAAGCCCCATGGACTGATAGAGTTCGGCCTCGTGAATGCCGACGGTTACTTCCAGTGGCAAAGCGATATCGGAATTTGTCGTCACTGTTTCAATACCTCGTTCAGCAGTTTCAGTAATCCGGAGATTTCACAGGGTTTGACGATATAGCCTTTGATGGCGTCCTGGAGATATCTGGGAATGCCGTTGGGCCCATCGGCTTCATAGCCGGATGCGATGATAATTTTGACCGCTGGATCAACAGCCAGCAACTGCCGGGCGGCCGCGACGCCGTCCATGCCCGGCATGTTGCGATCCAGCAGCACCACATCTGGATGGCAGTTTTGATACATGTCAATGGCCTTCTGACCGGAACTTACCGTAAGTACCCTGTATCCATATGTTTCGAGTAAATTTCTGAAAATATCGAAAATCGTTTCGTCATCATCTACAATCAGAACTTTTTCTCCGCGCCCGCGTATCAGTGCGCCATTATCTTCCTGCACTTGTTGGATCGGTGCTTCCGGAACCGGAAAAGAGAGGGTGAAAACCGTTCCCAACCCCGGTTGAGACATGACCTGGATATCGCCATTGTGATTGTGAACAATTCCGTAGGCTGTGGACAATCCCAGTCCCGTCCCTTTACCGGCGCCTTTTGTCGTAAAAAACGGATCGAAAATCTTTCGGGTGGTTTCTTCGGTCATACCGCACCCTGTGTCTGAAACCCGAATGACTATCTTCTGACTGGAAAGTGCGGCGTCAATCTGAAGCGCGCCCCCCTCCGGCATGGCGTCCTGGGCGTTGGCGAACAGATTCATGAAAACCTGGCTCAATTCGGAGGGTTCTCCTTCGAGCAGCAAAATGGACGGCCACTTTTTTCGGATGACGATTTGTTTTCTGAAAGACGTGGAAATGATCTGGTAGCATTCCTGAAGCGTTTCGGATACGTTGAAAATACGCTTCGATCCCCTGGGTTCCATTCTGGAAAATTTCATCAACCCGGCAATCAGATCGGCTCCGGATCTGGCGATATTGATAATACCGGACGTATATTTCTGAATGCCTTCCATATCCGGGTATTTCAGATTGATCAGTTCCGCATTTCCCATGATTCCGGAGAGAATATTGCGGAAATTATGCGAAATCCCGGCTGATATTTCTCCCATGAATTTCATGCGTTGAGAATGAAGGAGCTGGTTCTGAAGATAATTTTTTTCGACCAGCGACGCATCGTATTCGAAAGCTTTGGCCAGAGAGTCGGTGGCAAGCCTCAAAAGATTCAGTTCTGGGGCCTTTAACGGGATGCCTGTGGAACAGTTGTCAAATCCGATGAATCCTTCAAACCCTCCGTGTATCAGGAGCGGTATGAGCGCCAGAGAGCGAACGCCGGCATTTTCTGGAAATTCTCGTTCGGATTCGGGGAACTCGTCGAGAGATCCGGAAATGATTCTGTCCGCCGCAAGTTCCTGATACCAGCGAGACAATCCGTTATGGTAGTGGAACAGGTGTGCGTCATCCGCGATGTGTCGAGATGGAATTCCATCGCAGCGCCATTCGGCCTTGAGATGTATTCCGATGTTTCCGGAAGCATCTTTAACGTTTTTATACCAGTACGAACGGCTGGCGCTTGCAGCGCGTCCCAGTATTTCGAGAACACCATCTATCTGATCATGAACATTTTCACGTTTCAGTAGCATGGAAGCCACTCTGGCGGCGGCTTCCAGATAGCCATGTAGTTTTTCGATCCGGGTCACGTCGTGCATCTGGATCAAACCGCCGCGCCAGGAGAGATCCTCTGCATTTTGAAGGTGTGATATGTTCAATTCGAGGATCTTGTCTCGGATAGATATCTTGAGGTCGCGGGAAAGCGGCATGGCTTTCGAAGGTTTCATCAGTGCCTGAAGTGGTTTCCAATATGCCGTGTCCATGTGATCTTCGACAGGTGTTCCCAGAATCAGACTGGCGGGTTTACCGAACAGTATTTCAGCGGCGGGATTGGCGCTCAGTATCCGCAGATCTTCGTCATACACCAGAAGGCCCGCCTTCATGTTTTCTATGACCTGAAGAATGTTGCGTCGGCTGTTGAGCAGCTCTTCGACAATTCTCCGGCTTCTGAGCGTCATATCCGTATCGTCGGGTTCACGTTTTGACGGCAGTCCCTGACGGATATCACGAGATATTTTCTGTATCTGTCTTCGGAACGTATGGACATCGCTTTTGACGATGAAGTAATCCGCGGAAATTTTTTCATGACCGGCATATTCAATAATGGCGGCGGACACCACAACGATCGTCATGCGGCGCAGGTGATCGCGATCTCGAATATAGGCAATGAGCTGCTCTCCGGATATCTTGGGCATGATCAGGTCTGTAAACAAAACATCAGGCGGAGATTGCAATATTCCGGTCAATGCTTCCCTGCCATCTCTCGCAGTTCTGACTCGATATCCTTCACGCGTAAGAATATCCGAGATGACATTCAGGAATATGACATCGTTGTCCACCACAAAAGCGTTTTTTACGGTCATGGGGTAACCCTGTCGGACAGAATATCACAACATCAACTATCGTTTCGCCATAATTGAATTTCGGTTCTCAGCGCACTGAATTCACTGTGGAGGGTCTTTTTGATTTCTTCGAGCGTACACCGAAAGGCTTCATGTGACCTCAGCCGTTCGTAATCCGGAGAATCAGCGGATGTGATCAGTTTTTCGGGTTCATCTTCCGATTCTGAAACGAAACGGGAGTGAAACGGAAGCGCTTTGGGCGGTGTACGGCGAGAAGTTTCCTGCAATTTCGCCTTGAGTTCTTTGAACTGGTTGATTTCATCTATCAGAATTGTCCGCTTGGCGGCGTTGGAAATTCCACCGGACAGCAGCATGATCTCCAGATCGCGATAAATGGACTGTAACAGTTTTACAGAATCCGGATGCGTGCGGGCTTTTTTCTTCTGGATATATTTTCCGAGTGCCTCCAGCAACTGGAGACATCTGACCGCAATCACATCTTGCTTCAAAACGGTTTTGAGTCTGTCCAGCTCCTGGAGAAGTTCCACCAGAATGGCGTCGGTGATTTCCCAGTCCATAGACAGGATAATAGACTTCAGAAGGGATAACGGACGGTTCTTGCGAACGTTGCTCACGGTGTCTTCCGGGCGGTTTTCATCTTGTGGAAGGGCTGCCGCCGATGGCTTTTCCGGAGGCAGCCCTTCCGTAGATAGAAGCCCATCCGAGATTTCATCGGATTTTTTTTCTGAAGGCGTATCCGTAAAAAGCTCATCGAGCCGTTTTTCAATTTCTTGCGAGGATGTATCTGTTTCCAGCATTGTGAATGCCTCCTAAGTCAGCCCTTTCTGAAAAGCTACCATGGTCAAGGAAATTATTTTTTTGAGTGTCACCACTACATTGTCTCCTGTCAGCGCGCTGGCGGGAAACGAAGGAACTTTCAGTTGCTGGTTGAGATCTTTTTCCAGGATATCGAGGGGAAGAATCGGGATTCCCTGTCCTTCCAGATCTCTTTTGTTGTATTGCAGTACTAACGGTATCTTGAAAATATCCTTTTTGTAGGCCGCAAGGTTGATCTGAAGATTTTTAAGCGATATCATGTTTTTTTTTCGCTGAACCGTCAAAGAATCCGCCACAAAAACGACGCCGTCCACCCCTTTGAGGACAAGCCTCCGTGTGGCGTCATATTTGACCTGGCCTGGCACTGTATATAGCTGGATGCGCACGGAATACCCCTTGATCTTGCCTACCAGGAATGGCATAAAATCAAAAAACAGCGTTCGGTCTCCATGCGTTTTGATACTGACCATCTCCGAAGGAATACGATCTCGGAATTGCTGGTAAATATATTCCAGATTGGAGGTTTTTCCACCCCGGCCCGGCCCGTAATAAACGATTTTGGCCTGGACCTCTTTATTTTTCATGTTGATAAAAGCCAAACCAGCGCACCTCCTCACAATACCGGCAATTGATTCAGGATCAGAATTTTCTCCAAATTTTCCGGATATGTTCCATGGCGTCCGCCACTTTCATCCGAAGCAACCCCAGGGAAATTTCCTTTCCGAATACAGTGATGATCAACAGCTCGTTATTAACCTTTCCAAAGTACAGACTCTCGCTTTCACCTTTATGGAACAGCAGTGCAAATTCTTCTTCACCAACAATTTTGGCCATCGCTTCAACCGCGCCAAAATTGGCTGCGGAGAGGGCCGCCAGCGAATACATATCAATTTGGGAGACGCTATTGTCATCTTTGGCGATAATGTTGCCTGCAAGATCAATTAACAACACACAATGAACACCATTTAAAATTAAATCTGTATGCAGAACGCGTTCGATTTCTTCAAGTTGTTCCTGCCCTAATGAGTGTTCGGTAAAACTGATTGAATTTTCCTGAAAAGAACTCACAATTATACCCTCCTGCCGGTGAGAATGACATGCTGTGAACGGTGCATGAAGACCGTGAAACCGATTGTTTTTTCATTTATGTGTTCGAAATTCTGGTTGTACCTGATGAAACTACCTGAAAATCGGTTTATTACGAGTCTATCATATTTGCGAGCCGTATTGATCGTGTTAGGATTTTGTTTTGATTTGATAAGTTGTCATTAAAACATGATGCTCTCTAATCTTGTTGATATAATTATATTTTTACTCATGGATTTTATGAATACATTAGACCTTACAAAAGGTCAAGGCGATTTTTGGGCCTGATTCCAACTTGTTCCAGTTGTACCGGCACCGTTTTATCTTTAGCCAGTTTTTACAGTAAAATACATATTGTTAGACACATTCATATTTTTATGTTTATGATAAAATCACAAAATTTTCACTGTGTCGTAACGTTTATTTTATCGCAGGGTCATAAGGAATATCGGCTTTTTGAACGCAACATGTGTGTGATAAACCTGCTGTTAAATACCAGGGAGGTGTAATATGAACATTGACAGGATGGTTTTGGCTTTTGCCGGAAGTGTCGTTTTGATCAGTTTGCTGTTGTCGTTTTACAGCCATTACTGGCTGTGGCTTACGGCCTTTGTGGGCGCCAATTTGCTTCAAGCGTCATTTACCGGATTTTGCCCTCTGGCAAAGGTTCTGAAGTATTTCGGGGTCAAAGAAGGCGCTGCATTCTGACGAGAAGCTCAATATGATTCAAGACTGAAAATATCAGCACTGAACCATACTTGATGCTCTCGTAAAAAGTCGAATTTCGGACGGCTTTGTAAAAAGGCCGCAGGCAAGGCGCGCAAATTCTGAGGAGTGAGGCGTACTTATGGTACGCCGCAACGACGAAGGA
>JAJYBO010000117.1 GCA_021778975.1 Deltaproteobacteria bacterium | reverse complement strand
ATCTCTGAACCAGTGCCGAATTTACGAGGTCGGCTGGATTTACTTGTTCGCTCTGCAATTCTTTTTTTTAACTCTGCAATTCCAATAGTTGGAGCGTCAATCTCTTCTATCTTAGCGTCTCTAAGGCATCGAAGGTCTTCGTATGAGGCAATCTCTTCTTGTATTTTTTGAAATTCGTCATAAGGCAAAATAACAAATTCATTTTTCCCATTTTTTTGTATTATTTGGGCATTTAATTCCATAAAAGACCCCCTTTCATCGATAAACTTCCCGGCGATGACGAATTCTATAGACAACTATGCGTTCATTTTCGATTTCAAACAAAACCCTGTAATCGCCAACTCTCAAACGATATTCAGGGGTAAAATTTGTAAGTCGTTTAACGTCTCCCGTTAAATCATGGCCCATTATCTCAATATTTTTAATGATCTTTGTTTGCATGCGTGATGACAGATTTTCAATATCCTTCACCGCTCTTGGTTTAAATTCTGTCTCATATTCCATATTGTTACAAACTCAATTTATAAATCATCCTTTGTAGGCGAAACAGAAATATTGAACCCCTGCGATTTTGGGGAAACGACACTGAGCAGTGCCGCCCCCCCAAGCCACCGTAACTACGGAGCCTTCGGAAACAGTATCTCCGGTTTTGTCTTACTGCCTGTCGCACCCGGAAAATCCATGATCCTCAGCGCCTTGCGGTTATGCGTGATCATGTCCTGCCCTTCCTCCACAAAATGGCTGAACTGCTTCTTGCATTCGTAGAAGCCATGCCACCACGCGTAGTCCGGCGCCATCATGGCAGTCCCCATGCGGGCCCGCCGACCTTCATAATGCCAGAGTTCGTAAAACTCGAACTCCATGTTTTCGTCAAAATACCGGGTCTTGTCCAGAAGCCCTTTGGCATACAGCTCATCCAGCAGTTTTTTGGCCGGCGTGTAATACACATCTGCGTATTCCTGAACCACCTGATCCAGTTTGATGTAATGATCGTCCACCCAGGTTTTGCCGTGGCACTGCATACAGATGGTCTTCATGTTCTCCCGCGCCGTCTTCCAGTTGATTTTGGCAGGAAATGGCTTGAAATCCTGAGGCCGCACCGTCAGCGGCGCCTGAAGCTCCCACGACAGCCGTTCCGTGACATCGTGGGTGGTCAGTACCGTTCCCGCGCCCGACATGTGGCAGGATGCGCAGGTCGGCGCCCGGAAATCAACCCCCGGCGTCCAGGCGCCGGGGGCCGCGTTCCAGTTATAGCTGTCGCCATAGGCGGCATAAATACTCCCGTGTTTGGATTCAGCAAAAATTTCCATTTGAGGATGATCCGGCCCCAAATGACACTGCCCGCAGGCCCCTGGCTTTCTGGCTTCCATCACGGAAAACCGGTGACGGGTATGACAGCTCGTGCAACTGCCTTTACTGCCGTCCAGATTGATGCGCCCCACGCCGACATTTGGCCAGGTGGAGGCATCCAGTTCACCGTCCTTCATTTTAACGATGGTTCCGTGACATTGATAACAGCCCGACAGCCGTTCGATATGACTGTTCATGCCCTCATTCAGCCATGTATCAATTTTCCAGATGATTTCAAGCGTATTGGCGTGCTTGCTCACGCTGTACTGCTTGACTTCATCCGGATGGCAGCGAGAGCAATCTTTGGGGGTTACCGAGGCGGATACCGGAACCTTGTATTCGCTGGCGCCGTACTTCTGATCGGAACGTTCGTACTGTTTGTAATGAGACTGGCTGACATCCGGGTCGGACGCCTCCGCCCGATGGCAGTCATAGCAGGTGATATTGGCATCGGCATGACGGCTGTGCGCCCAATCCGCAAACAAACCGGGCTGCTCCCGCTTGTGGCATTCAATGCAGGCGACCGCTTCTTTGGGCATGCTCCTTTCGATCCGAAACTCCTTGTCTTTGGGAAGATTGATGGTGTTTTGGGCCGCCGCATCCCCATCGAAGACAGACGCGTCACCCCACAACGCCAGCGCCAGCACCGTCAAAAATATCGTTCGTTTCATCGTTTCGCCCCTTTCTGTAGATTTTTACTATGATTCACAAGACAATAACCAGGATGGGATCACCGGTCAGAAATCAACCGACAAAAATCTATCTGGTGGCCGCCACCTTCCGTACATCATCATCCTGAATGCCTTCACAGCGGTAGGGGCCGCGCATCTGAGGATACTGATATTGCTGGACAGCGTTATGCACCAGATTTCTGTGACAGGAGACGCATTTTTTTTCGTAACCGGGTCTGGCGTATATGACGGAACGGTGAGCCAGCATGGCCCCCCGATTGTATGGCATATACAAAATATTGCGGTGGCATTTCTCGCACTGCTCGTTCTTGAAAGATGCATAGGCCGCCGCGCGGTTTTCGGCATGATTGTATTCCCGCAGAATGAAATGGGCGGCGACATCCTTGATGCCGTGAAGTGTCTTGGTGAAGAAGAAATTGGCCATATCCTGGGGCGCGGGAAGATGGCAGTCCATACAATCCGCGACAAATCCCCGCTTGTTGTTGACGTGGGATGATGTCCTCCAGGTATTGACCGCATATTGGATTTCGTGGCAGGAAGCGCAAAACTGAGGGGTTGATGTGCGGACCATCGTGTAGTAGGTGATGCTGAACAGCGGGAATGCGACGATGATTCCAAGTCCGACGAGCAGCAGTCTTTTCTGGTATGGCTTCATGAATGTCCTCTCAGGCGGCTGGCAGGTTGTTGAACAGCATCGGCAAAGTGGCTCCCCCATTTTTCCAGATTACTCCGCATCTTGATTTCATGCCATGTATATCGCATACTCTCTCTACCGCCAGTATTTTTTTATCCCAGCGCAATGGCAGAAACGTTTTGTATCAATACAGAATTTGCAGAATATGTCAACCGAAAACCGGGGGATGTTTCGGACGGTTAAAACCTATATATTATGCGTATCGGCAACACAAAACTCAATGGATTACTGACCGGTCTGTGCGTCTTCGTTCTGATCGCAGGTCTGTGGCGGATGGGGCTGATGGAGTTTCCGGAACTTGCCGCATATGACATCCTCCTGAAGCAGCAGCCCCGGCGCACACCCATCCGGAACCGTATGACGCTGATCACGATTACAGAAAGCGACATTCAGGAACTCGGACAATGGCCAATTCCCGACGAGCTTCTTGCAAGAGCGCTGGAAAACTTGATGCGGCGTCATCCGCGGGCGGTCGGTGTGGATATGTACCGTGATATCCCCATGCCGCCGGGTCATGAACATCTGACCTCCGTACTGAAACGGCATCCTGAAATCATCTGCGTCATGAAATGCGGCTCCGGCCATTCTTATGGAGTTCGCGGCCCCCACTGTCTTCAGGGTACCGATCAGATCGGCTTTGTGGATATGACGCCGGATGCCGACGGCATGATGCGCCGCACGCTCCTGTTCATGGACAACGGCAAAGACATTTTCTATTCCTTCGGTCTGCGCCTTGCTCTGGCGTTTCTGACGCCTGAAGGCGTGTTTTCAGGCCCCTGCCCCGCCAATCCCGGTCTCTTTCAATTGGGAAGAATCGCCATCACACCATTTGAAACCAACGACGGCGGCTATTATCACGCTGATGCTGGCGGTTATCAGACCTTGCTCGACTTCAGGGACAGAACGGAACAGATACCTCATATCAATATTTCCGGGGTGTTGAAGAATGTTTTTCCCTCAGATATGGTTGCGGGTCGCCTCGTTCTTATCGGCGTATCCGCGGAAAGCATCAAGGATTATTTCTACACGCCCATTGGTCAAATATCGGGCGTCACACTGCACGCCCTTGCCGCAAGCCAGTTGATCGCATTCGGAATGGGCGAACGAAAACCGATTCGGACCACAACTGTCTGGATGGAAATGATCTGGATTCTTTTTTGCAGCCTTGTTGGCGGAATGGCCGGATTTCGCGCGGATTCAATCCGAAAGGTGACCGGCGCGGCTCTGTCGGGTATCTTCGGAATCGGACTGATTTCCGTGATCGCGTTTCTTCAGGGCTGGTGGATACCCCCGGTGGCGCCGGCAATCGCCTGGGGGCTTGCGACCGTTATCACGCCCGCCTTCATGCTGGGCGCGGAGAAACGCCGGAGAACGCAAATCATGGGGCTTTTCGCCGCCCATGTCTCCAAGGAATTCGCCGATATCATCTGCGAACAGCCGGATGTTGTCATTCATGAGGGCAAGGCGGTTCCCCGCTCGCTGGACGCCACGATTCTGTTCATGGACATCGCCGGATTCACGACCACCGCGGAAACCATGCTCCCCGAAACACTTTTCTCATGGCTGAACGAAATTCTCGGCGCCATGACCGAACAAATCATCGTCCATCAGGGGGTCATCTGCAAATTTATCGGCGACGCCATCATGGCCGCTTTCGGCGCTCCGATTCCCCGCAAAGACCTGGCGGACATACAGCAGGACGCCATTCACGCTGTGGATGCCGCGCTGGCCATGCAATATCGTCTGCTCCAGTTGAATCACCATAACAAAGTGGCGCAACGTCCGATTGTCACCATGCGGATCGGTATTTACACCGGGCCTGTGGTCGCCGGAAGTCTTGGCAGCGCCCACCGGATGGAATACACATTGATCGGAGACTCGGTCAATGTGGCGTCAAGGTTAGAAAGTTTTCTGAAAGACCGTTTCGTTCTCGATCCCATGATGACCCCCTGCCGCATCTGCATCGGTGAATCCACCTGGCAATTGGTCAAAAACGAGTTTACAACGCTGGAGATGGGCGAAATATTCCTCAAAGGAAAAAAACAACCGGTGGCCGCATATCGGGTGACGGGAAGAAAATAGCCGTCTGATATTTCAGCGTTTCAGACAGGTTCTCTCGACAATTTTCCAGAGATCGAAGAGGCGCACCGCCACAATTGCGGTAATCAATCGGGGAACCCACAACCAGAAAAGACTGATCCCCAGCGCGGCGAACAGGGCCGGATCCTCCACCATCGAATGGTTGATGCCAATCGAAATGTGGAGCTTCGTCAGTTGGTCGGGGGCGATATTGCCTTCCCGAAATTCTTCCACAATGACCGCGGATCCATACGCCACGCCAAAGATCACGGCCGTCAGCCACATCAGCCCCACCCGTTCGCCAATCCCCATCAACCACAACACCGGTTTCAAAAGCCGCACCAGTCCATAGATGATATTGAAAGATTTCATCAACCCCAGCACCATCATCAGCGCCATTATGATGATAAAAATCTTGAGAGAGAGCCAGCCGGTTGCAATTCCCCAGGACGAGACGGCATCCCAGAAGGTTTGCACCGGCGGCGCTGACGCAAGCGCGGACAATGCAGCACCGGCATTCACATCCATACATCGCGCCACCGCCAGCACCGTAACGACGGAAGCCGTCAACCGCACCAGAACGGTCTTCAGGGACGCCATTCCAGATTTACCCTGAACCACGCTTTCCACGATCATATTGTGAGAAATCAGCAGAAATATGGCGATCAGCGTCATTTGATTCATCGAAAACGACAGCACCGTCATGGCGGCGATTCCCCCATAAATACCGGTCAACATGCCTGCCGCCAGAGGGATGGCCGCAGACGGCGGCAAATCAATCAGGCGCATGAAAGGAATCAGTGCAAAATCCAGATGGTGCATCACCCCGCTGTAATCCAAGAGGAATGTCAGGAAAGAAACGGGAATCATGATCTTCAGCAACCAGACATAGGCGATCCACCCGCTTACCGAGCCGGTGATAAGACCAAGTTTTATGGGGGTAACAACTCTGTAGAATTCAGGTGACATTTTATCTATCTCGATCTCTTGTACCTCGTTATCTTCCACAACCTGTCGGGCTTGTTGTCTTTTTCGCGGCCTCTATGAGAGAGCGAAACTTGTGTCTGAAAAAGACGCCTGTCTTCCTAATCCGATATAAAAGTCTTTGTCAATACAATTATGCCAGGCTGGAGGGATTGATAAAATGTTTCCTGTTCTCGGCACTGCCAGTATCGTTCCGATTAATCATTGCAAGGCGGATAAAATTTAATTAAACTCGGCGGGTTCAGAGAAATACGGATGCCGTATGATATGTACATGTTTTTTCATTGCAGGTTGCGGAAAAATCCGAAGATCGCAAGATCATTTTACCATCACCCATTACCTGGGAAATATTATGAAACCTGTCGTAGCGCTTGTGGGAAGACCCAATGTCGGTAAATCCACGCTGTTCAACCGTATTACCCGAACCCAGAACGCCCTGGTAGATAACCGGCCCGGCGTCACCAGAGACCGCCACTACGGAGACGCGGTATGGGATGATGTGGCTTTTTCCGTTGTGGATACCGGTGGTTATCTGACGGGTGACGCCGATACTTTCTCACCGCTCGTTCGCAGCCAGGTAATGCAGGCCATTCAGGACGCCGCTGTCATCGTCATGGTGATGGATGGCAAATCCGGCCTTTCTCCCTACGACCGGGATATTCTCGACATGTTGCGCTCCGTATCCCAGCCGGTATTCTATGTGGTAAACAAAATTGACGGCCTGGAACATGAAGACCATCTGTTCGAGTTTTACACGCTGGGCATTGAAACCATTTTCTCGTTGTCCGCGGAACACAATTACGGCGTGCCGGATTTTCTGGATGCGCTAATCCGCGTTTTCCCAGACCCCTCCCGGCCTCGGACAGACCAGACATCTCCCGCCCCCATCAAGATTGCGGTGATCGGCAGACCCAATGTGGGCAAATCGTCGCTGATCAACCGGCTGCTGGGGAAAGATCGGCTTCTGGTCAGCGATATTCCTGGCACCACCCGCGATGCGATTGATACGGAATGCCGATACGAAGGCAAATCCTATCTTCTGATAGACACCGCAGGCATTCGCCGCAAGTCCAAAGTGGATGAAAAAATAGAAAAATTTTCGATCATCAAATCCCTCAAAAGCATGGAGCGCTGCGATGTGGCGCTGATCGTGCTGGATGCCGAAGAAGGCGTTACCGATCAGGATATCCATGTGGCCGGATACGCGTTCGAAAAGGGCTGCGGCTGCGTATTGCTGCTCAACAAATGGGATGCGGTCGCTCAAGAGCGGAAAAATGTCAAACAATATCTCGAAGACCTCCGATATAACGCCAAATTTTTAAATTTCGCGCCGGCCATCACCATTTCCGCGCGCACCGGGCTGCGGGTTTCATCCATTTTCGATCAGGTGGATACCGTTTACGCCCAGTACGCCACCCGCATCGGGACCGGCGCGCTGAACCGGCTTATAGAGCAGGCGACACAGGATAAAGAGCCACCGATATACAAAGGCAAACGTCTTCGCTTTTATTATGCCGCTCAGGTCTCCGTCAAACCGCCGGCGTTCGTGGCGTTTGTCAATTGTCCCGAAGGGGTTCACTTTTCGTATGAACGCTACTTGATCAATCAAATCCGGATGGCGTTCGGGTTGCACCATACCCCCATCCGCATGATGTTCCGGGAACGCGGCAACCGGAATCCATAATGAACTATGGCGGATATCTTCGATTTTCAGGCGCAGATGACCGCTGAGGCAGGGCATCCGCTGGCCGAACGCATGCGTCCCCACACCCTCGATGAATTTCGGGGGCAGCCGGAGGCTGTCGGCGAGGGAACGCCGCTGCGTCACGCCATTTTTAGCGACCGTATATTTTCCATGATACTCTGGGGGCCGCCCGGCTGTGGCAAAACCACACTCGCCCGAATCGTCGCCCATGAAACCCGCTGTCATTTCGTGCATTTTTCTGCGGTGCTTTCTGGCGTCAAGGAAATCCGAGAGGTTATCCGGATCGCTTCGGATCAGCAGCGGCTCTACCGCAAAAGAACCATCCTGTTTGTGGATGAAATTCACCGGTTCAACAAATCGCAGCAGGATGCGTTTTTACCGCATGTGGAAAACGGACTTATCACCCTGATTGGCGCCACGACGGAAAATCCGTCGTTCGAGGTCATCCCGGCGCTGATGTCCCGGTGTCGTGTGATCGTACTGAAGATGCTGTCCGCGGAAGCCCTCGACGCCATTATCCGCAACGCGCTGAGCGATACGCAGCGGGGTCTGGGAAAAACCGGTCTCACCCTCGCCCCGGAGGCGGTAAGCGCCCTGGTTCACATGGCGGACGGTGACGCCCGCAGCGCGCTGAACAGCCTCGAAACAGCAGCGTCGCTGATAATGTCGGAATCTGCAGAAACGGACGCCCATGCCCCCCGTGAAATTACGGCAAAGGACATCGAACGGGCCGTGCAGAAAAAAGCACTGCTTTATGACAAGTCCGGCGAAGAGCATTACAACCTGATTTCCGCGCTGCACAAGAGCCTCCGGGGCAGCGATCCGGATGCAGCGCTGTACTGGCTGGCGCGGATGCTGGTGTCGGGCGAAGATCCGCTGTATGTGGCCAGACGTATGATCCGGTTTGCCTCGGAAGACATCGGCAATGCGGATCCATATGCCCTCGATATCGCCCTGCGCGCCACAGAAGCCTTCCGGATGCTGGGCAGCCCCGAAGGCGAACTGGCGCTGGCGCAGGCGGTCGTCTATCTGGCCACCGCCCCCAAAAGCAACAGCGTCTATGTGGCGCTGGGAACGGCGCTTCGCACGGCGAAGGAATCCGGAGCGCTTCCGACGCCGTTTCACATCCGGAATTCACCAACCCGCTTGATGAAAGACCTGGGATACGGAGACGGCTACCAGTACGCGCATGACTATCAAGATGCGTTCGTCCCGCAGAGCTATCTGCCGGATGCGTTGAAAAAACGGCGTTTTTACCACCCATCCGACCGCGGCTACGAA
>JAJYBO010000116.1 GCA_021778975.1 Deltaproteobacteria bacterium | reverse complement strand
CCCCGATGTGGTGGTGGATGTGGCGACACTGACCGGCGCCTGCGTGATCGGACTCGGAGAAAAAATCGCCGGCGTATTTTCATACGATGACAACCTCGCGGACGCTCTGGCGGCATCTGGTCGCGCCACATTCGAACGCTGCTGGAAAATGCCGCTCCCGGAAGATTACAAAAATTTTCTGAAAAGCGACATCGCCGATATCTGCAACAAGAGCCATTCCAAATGGGGGGGCGCCATCACCGCTGCGCTGTTTTTGTCCGAATTTACACAAAACACCCGCTGGGCGCATATAGACATTGCCGGGCCGGCATTCATCAAAAAGGAAACACCCTATTGTGTCGCAGGCGGAACCGGTTTCGGCGTCCGTCTGCTGTGTGACTGGCTCGAAAGAGAAGCGGAAGATTAAGGAGACGAAGCCCCCTCTCTCTCAGAAAGCTGTTGTGCAAAAGAGAAGTTGGAGGGGGCGGAAACAGAGGCTAATCAGGAGCGAACAATACACTGTCCAACCCGTTTTTCAGCGATCAATCGAAATCGTTGAAGATCGTTTTCGCTGATATTCCAGTCATTTTCATCAAAAAATACCGGATCCAGCACATGAGCGGGCCGGCATCGCTGCAACGCATAGCGTTTGGCGCCTGCAATCAGGTCACAGATACCGTTCACCACGGTCTCTGTAACGAGTGGATGGATGCAGGTGGTTCTGAATTCATGGTCAATACCGGAATCCAGAATCAACCGGATGCTGGTCTCGATCAATTTCGGTGAACCGTTTTTCTGGATGAAACAGGGGTATTTTTCAGGAAGTGTTTTTATGTCCATGGCCACATAATCCACCAGATTTTCGTTCATGAGGCGCCTCAACACATCCGGGCGGCTGCCATTGGTATCCAGCTTGACGGCATATCCAAGCGCCCGGATATTTCTGCACACCTCCATCACCTCCGAATGAATACACGGCTCTCCGCCGGAAAGCACTACCCCTTCCAAAAATCCTCTGCGTTGCATGAGAAAATCCCGGACAGCGTCTTCCGGCCATGGTTCCACCGCCTGTCCCAGCGTCAGCTCTGGATTGTGACAATAAGGACACCGGAAATTACATCCCGAAAAGAAAAGAACACAGCTTATTTTTCCGGGGTAATCAATCAGCGAGTTTTTTTGAACCCCGCCAAAAAGCATCAATTAAACGCCCACAGATGTCTGACAGGCTGAAGAGCGCCGCCCAAACTCCATAAAAATCGGAAATTCTTCCGGTAGAACAGATGTTTCATTACCGTTCGGAAACACCGGATCGAGGTTGAATGTCTTGCGAATCGCAAATTCGGCCTGTTTTCCATTATTCCATTGCTTGACGGGCCTTAGATACCCCACCACACGCGAGTACACCTCGGTGTCCTGCCCGCAGACCGCGCAGGAAGGCTGTTCGCCGGCGATATATCCATGCGATGGACATACGCTGAATGTCGGTGTCAGCGTAAAATAGGGAAGGTGAAACCCATTGGCCACCTTGCGAATCAGGTGTTTCACCATCTCAATATTGTCCACCTGCTCCCCCAGAAAAATATGCAGCACCGTTCCGCCGGTATAGCGGGTCTGAAGTCTGTCCTGAAGCGTCAGTGTTTCAAAAATATCGCGGGTGTAATCAACCGGCAGTTGCGTGGAATTGGTATAAAATGGCGCGGCGCCGTTTTGATAGTCCGATTCGTTGGCGCAGAGGATATCCGAATAGCGTTTCTTGTCCAGCATGGCCAGACGATAGGATGTCCCCTCGGCAGGCGTGGCTTCCAGGTTGAATACATCTCCGGTTTTTTCCTGGATATCGGAAATCATGCCGCGCAAATAGTCCATCACCTCGAGTGCAAATGACTGGCCGGCTTCGGTAGCAATGCCTTCCCCCATAAAATTCATGCAGGCTTCGTTCATTCCGATAACGCCAATCGTGGAAAAATGGTTTTTCCAGTAAAGTCCGGTTCGATGCTTGATATCTCGCAGATAAAATTTCGAATAGGGATAAAGATTCTTGTCCGTAAATTTTTCAAGCACTTTTCGTTTGATATTGAGGCTATCCACCGCCAGATTGACCTGCATGGACAGTCTGTCCAGAAAATCCGCCTTGTCTCTGGCAAGATATCCGATTCGGGGAAGATTGATAGTGACAACCCCGATAGAACCCGTCAGGGGATTGGCGCCAAAAAGCCCACCGCCTCGCTTCAACAACTCTCGATTGTCGAGCCGCAGACGACAGCACATGGATCGGGCGTCTTCCGGAGACATGTCGGAATTGACGAAATTGGAAAAATAGGGAATTCCGTACTTCCCTGTCATCTTCCAGATCATTTCCAGATTGGGGTTGTCCCAGTCGAAATCCGCGGTAATGTTGTAGGTAGGAATGGGAAAAGTAAAGACCCTGCCTCTGGCATCGCCCTCCATCATGATCTCGGCGAATGCCCGGTTGATCAGATCCATCTCTTGCTGAAAATCGCCATACGTCTCATCCCGCTCCAGCCCGCCCACGATCACCGGCGCATTTTTCAGGGTGGAAGGCGCCTGAAGATCCAGGGTAATGTTGGTGAACGGCGTTTGAAATCCGACGCGGGTCGGGATGTTGATATTGAACACAAACTCTTGAATCGCCTGCTTGACCTCGACATAGTCCAGAGAATCGTATCGGACAAACGGTGACAACAAGGTATCGAAGCTGGATATGGCCTGGGCGCCGGCAGCCTCTCCCTGAAGTGTATAGAAAAAATTGACAATCTGTCCCAGCGCGGAACGCAGGTGTTTGGGCGGCGCGCTTTCCACCTTCCCTTCGACGCCTTTGAATCCGGATTTCAGCAAATCCATCAAATCCCACCCCACGCAATATACCGAAAGCAGACTGAGATCATGAAGGTGTAAATCGCCGTTTTTATGGGCGGTCCGAATTTCGGGCGGATAGATGCGGTTGAGCCAGTACTCTGTCGTGACATCGGAAGAAATGTAATTGTTCAGACCCTGCAGGGAATAACACATATTGCTGTTTTCTTTGATCTTCCAGTCCAGCTTCTGAATATAGTGTTCCACAAGATCAATGCTGGATTTTGTGGAGATACTGCGGATCTGTGCATGCTGTTCCCGGTACAGGATATACGCTTTGGCCGTTTTATGAAACGGCGAATCCAGCAGCACCCGTTCTACGATATCCTGAATTTCCTCGACATCCGGAAGCGGCCCCAGTCGCAAATCATGGGCCAACGTCAGGACGCGCAGCGTCAATTTTCTGGCTTCACGCGCATCGAATTCACCGCTTGCCTTCCCCGCCTTGGCGATGGCCGCCGTAATTTTGGATGAATCAAATTCCACAATCCTGCCATCACGTTTTTTAATCGTATCGAACATGAACACACCTCATCGTTATTCAAAGCATCATCTTTTTAAAATTTTTCCGCTCAACATTCTCGAAAATATCCGCTCTGGATATTTCTTATTAGATATAGAATATTACAATATATAGTGATATGTCAACCAAATTATCAACATATTGTATTGTAAGGGATATTTTGGGGGAAGATTCGGCGGATCCGCTTCAAATAAATATTGATAAAATTTCATTATTGTACGAGACTGTCGCAAGATGAAGAACGCATATCGAATCGGGAATCATACCCCCAAATTTGAACCAGGATCGCCGATTCAGATTGACACCATTACACATGCTATCGAGAGGTTATCGGCTTCATGTCGAAAACGGCCATTTATCCAGGCTCTTTTGATCCCGTAACCAACGGACACATTGACATCATTGAAAGAGGGCTGACGCTTTTTGACGGTATCACCGTGGCAATTCTTCACAATCCCGCCAAAAAATACCTGTTTACCGTCGAAGAACGCATTGGTATGCTCGAAGAAAGCCTTAAAAAATTTTCCGGAGTCAGTATCGAGGCTTTTGACGGTCTTTTGGTGGACTATGCGGTTCAAAAAAACGCTCAGGCCATTCTGAGAGGCATGCGCGCGGTCTCGGATTTCGAATACGAATTTCAAATGGCATTGATGAACCGAAGGCTCAATCGCGATGTTCAAACGGTGTTTTTAATGACAGGGCTTCGATGGATTTTCACCAGTTCTTCCATCATCAAGGAAGCCGCGTGTTTCGGAGGCAATGTCAACGGAATGGTGCCCCCCATCGTTCAACAGCGGCTCAAAGAAAAATTCAGGCATGACGAAGACCGGAAGTGACCATTCGATTTCAAGAGAAGATGGGTATCTCCCGGGATTCAACAACCTGGCCTGTTTTTCAGCAATGACAGGCGGCTGAAAGTGTCGCCTGTGTCATATTCCGATGCGGTGTGTCGCGTCGTCGAACAGACCATCTTGCGCTATCGCATGATCGAGAAAGGCGACGCCGTTCTGGCAGGCGTATCCGGAGGCCCGGATTCCGTAGCGCTGCTATATATTCTGATGCTGTTATCATCCCGATGGAACCTGCGCATCGGTGTGGCGCATCTGAACCACTGCCTGAGAGGCGCCGAAGCGGACGCGGACGCCGATTTCGTGACACAACTGACCACCCACCTGAATGTTCCATGCTATCAGGAAAGAACGGATGTCCGGCAAGAATATCAGGCAGCCCATAAAACAGGTATCGAGGATATCGCCCGGCAGATACGTTATAAATTTCTGGATCGGGTGCGTCATCAGCACGGATATCATAAAGTAGCGCTGGGACACCAGAGTAACGACAACGCCGAATCGGTGCTGATGTTTCTGTTGAGAGGCAGCGGGCTGTCCGGCCTGTCAGGGATTCCGCCTGTTCGAAGCGGTTATATCGTCCGTCCCCTGATTCGTGTGGCCCGCGAAGATATCATGGCGTTTTTAAAGCGCCACAATATTCCCTTTCGGACAGATACCTCCAACCGCAATACAGATTTTCTCAGAAACCGGATTCGTCACGAAACCATTCCTCATATTCAGACCTGCAACCCGAAAATTATCGAAACGCTGAACCGGCTTTCCAATATTGTCCGCTCCGAAAATGAATGGATACAAGATATTACATGCTCTCTTTACCAAAAGGCGCTGACCGATGTTTCCGATTACAGGCGCACCTTCTCCATACCGATATTGCAATCGTATCCCGAAGCGGCGCTGCGCCGGATTTTTCGCATGGCCATTGAGAAAATACGGGGAGATCTGAAAAGGATATCGTTTTCCCACATCGAAGCCACCATTCAAATGACGATGCGCCCTTTGTGTTCCGGAATACTGACATTGCCGGACGGCATCCGAATTCATAGAGAAGCCGCGCATCTGTCCATTGTCCAGAGACAGCCTCCGCGAAAAGGCCGGCATCGCGAAAATGATGAGGTTCTTCAGCCGCTTTATTATGAAATTTTTCGCCCGGTTTCAGAAAAAATGACAATCGTGGCACCGGAAATCGGCATGACGCTGCAATTTACGGAACTATCCGTTGATTCTGAAAAACCGGAGGTTCACAGTTCCGAAACATCCGTGCAGATGGATGCCAACACCCTGACGTTTCCGCTCATACTGCGCAATATTCGCCCCGGAGACCGTTTTACCCCCTTCGGAACGGCCGGACATCAAAAATTAAAAAAATATTTCATTGATCATAAAATCGCCAGGTCGGCCCGCCGCCAGTGTCCGGTACTGTTGAGTCAGGACAGAATTATCTGGCTGGTGGGGCATAGAATCTGTCATGAAGCCCGTATAACCTCGACAACCCGGACCATCCTGAAAATTGAAATCACTTCACCGACAACGAATTTCGGCAACCCGGATACATAGAAATCTCGTATTTTAAAACATGACGCCTTCGTAAAAAGTCCGGATGCTGCACTGCGCCCTTCGTCGTTGCGGCGCACTCACAAGTACGCATCAGGGCCTGCGCGCCTTATCCGCGAACTTTTTTACAAAGCCGTCCGAAATTCGACTTTTTACAAAAGCATCAAACATGTTGAAAAAATTATACATTCAGTTTTTTCATATGCGACATTGAACCTCAATGACGCATTATCTCCAATATCAGCGCTTGCATAACCTGCAAAAATGCTTAAAATCACAAAATTACCTGATGCGTTTTGGCTTGCGGGGGCGTTTGTCTCGACAATTTCATCCCGGGTCCGTTCTATCCTGAAGGAAGATACAGAGCGCAATTACCCGACAGCCTGAAAAATTACAAGATCATCACATCATTACTGACAGGAGGACATTCCTTTTGAACCCGTTTTATAAAAATCTGGCGTTATGGCTGGTGATTACCCTGATGATGATCATGCTGTACAATCTTTTCAACCAGCAGCACGTTACAGAAACCAATATCAGCTATACTGAATTTCTTTCGCTGGTGGAAGATGGCCGCATCACCGATGTGGTCATGCAGGGGCAGGAACTTTATGTCACCGACACCAATCATGCTCGTTTCAAGGTTTATGCTCCCCAGGATACCGAGCTGATCAGCATTCTGAGGCAAAAAGGCGTGACCATCAACGCCAGACCGCCGGCGGAATCCCCCTGGTACATGTCGCTCATTGTGTCGTGGCTCCCCATGATCGTTCTGATTGGCGTCTGGATTTTTTTCATGCGGCAGATGCAGGCAGGGGGCGGCAAAGCCATGTCTTTCGGAAAAAGCCGCGCCAAGCTGATGTCCGATCAGTCCGAAAAAGTCACTTTCGAAGATGTGGCCGGCATTGACGAAGCCAAAGAAGAACTGGGAGAAGTTGTCGAATTTCTGAGAGAACCCAAAAAATTCACACGGCTCGGAGGACGTATTCCCAAAGGGGTGTTACTGATGGGGCCTCCGGGAACTGGAAAAACGCTCTTGGCCAGGGCCATTGCCGGAGAAGCGGGGGTTCCGTTTTTTAGCATCAGCGGCTCCGATTTTGTTGAAATGTTTGTCGGCGTCGGCGCATCCCGCGTACGGGATCTGTTTGTTCAGGGGAAAAAGAATGCCCCCTGCATCATCTTCATTGATGAAATTGACGCTGTCGGCAGACATCGCGGGGCAGGACTTGGCGGCGGCCACGACGAACGGGAACAGACGCTGAACCAGCTTCTGGTGGAAATGGATGGCTTCGAGTCCAACGAAGGCGTTATTCTGATTTCCGCCACCAACCGGCCGGATGTTCTGGATCCGGCGTTGCTGCGTCCCGGACGGTTTGACCGACAGGTGGTCGTAGCGCTTCCGGATATCAAAGGCCGGGAACAGATCCTTCGCGTTCATATGAAGAAATCCCCCATCGCCCCGGAAGTGAATGTCGTAACCCTTGCCAAGGGAACGCCGGGTTTTTCTGGCGCGGATCTGGAAAATCTGGTCAACGAAGCTGCATTACTGGCCGCCAAGAGAAACAAGGAAAAGGTTGACATGATGGATCTGGATGACGCCAAAGACAAGGTATATATGGGTCTGGAACGAAAATCCAAGGTCGTTCGCGAAGAAGACCGCAAAACCACGGCATATCATGAAGCAGGTCATGCCCTGGTTGCCCGTTTCTTGCCAGGAACCCACGCGGTCAACAAGATTACCATCATTCCCAGAGGCAGGGCGGCCGGCATCACCTGGTTTTTACCGGAAGAGCAGGATTTTCGTTATAAAGATCAACTGGAAAGTGAGTTGTCCGTGGCGTTTGGCGGGAGGGCCGCCGAAGCGCTGATATTCAACCGCATCAGCACAGGAGCCTCGAACGATATCAAGCAGGCCACAGAACTGGCCCAAAAGATGGTGCGCGCCTGGGGAATGAGTGAGACCCTGGGGCCGCTTTCCTACGCCAAAAACGAGGAACAAATTTTTCTGGGAAGGGAAATTGCCCAGCATCGGGATTACTCCGAAGAAACCGCCCAGCGTATTGATAATGAAATCAGCACGCTGATCCGCACCAGTTATGACAGGGCCATGCAGGTACTCCGGGATAATATGGAAACCCTGCACCAGCTTGCCGCCCAGTTACTCGAAAAGGAAACGGTCATGGGAGCGGAACTGGATGCGCTCATCCTGGCAGTGCGTCCGGACTTTAAATTTCCGTCCAATCCACCCGAAGAGGACGAACCGGCAGAATACGGAGAAGCATAAACGATGGCATCCTGCGACATTCACTGGGGAAATCGCCACCTCCATCTTGGAGAACGCACCCTTGTCATGGGAATATTGAATGTCACGCCAGATTCCTTCTCGGATGGCGGAAGCTATTTTACGACCGAACAGGCTGTCGCTCATGCTGAAAAGCTGATCGAGGATGGCGCCGATATTCTGGATGTGGGCGGGGAATCCACCCGTCCATTTTCCGATACGGTATCCGAAACCGAAGAAATCCGTCGCGTGGCGCCCGTTATCGAGGCTATCGCCAAACGGTACTCCATTCCGATTTCGATTGACACCATGAAGGCAACGGTCGCCAGGCAGGCCGTCGAGGCCGGCGCCGCCATCATCAACGATGTCGGCGCGCTGCGCGCCGACCCGCTCATGGCGAAAACGGCTGCGGAAACCGGGGTACCCGTCATCCTGATGCACATGCTGGGAACTCCCAAAACCATGCAGGCATCGCCCCACTACGACGATCTGCTGACCGATATTCGAAACTTTTTGACGGACAGTATCTCGAACGCCATCCATCACGGGGTAGATCGCTCCCGCATCATCATTGATCCTGGCATTGGTTTTGGCAAAACCATTGCCCACAACCTGACGATAGTGCGCTATCTGAATTTCTTTGCATCTCTGAACGCGCCGATTCTCATAGGGCCGTCCCGGAAAGCGTTCATTCGAAAACTGCTCAAGACTGAATTCTCTCAAACGTCTTCCGCATCAATTGCCGCGGAT
>JAJYBO010000115.1 GCA_021778975.1 Deltaproteobacteria bacterium | reverse complement strand
CTGGAAATGCTCGGGTTTACGGTAATTATCGCATCCGATGGCCGCGAAGCCCTCGAAATTTATCAGAAATGCTGGAGAGACGTTGATCTGGTGCTGCTCGATCTTACCATGCCGCACATGGACGGCTCCCAGGCTTTTGGTGAACTGCGCCGGATCAATCCGAATGTCCGGGTGATACTGGCCAGCGGCTACAGTCAGGAAGATATTGCCGCTCGTTTTGCAGGAAAACATCTGGCGGGCGTATTGCAAAAGCCCTACCCTTTGAGCAGCCTTCAGGAACTGCTCAAAGGACTCGATTTTCAGAAATCGGAATGAACGAACGCCCCCCGTTTTTTCTCGATACCGTCTAAAATGGCGGATACCGCATACTGCACGGTCAAACGAGCGCTGTTCTCAGGTGTTGAGGCGGCGTATTTTCCGGTCATGGTTTCTCCGTGCCCCTTGATGGTGATGGACGACTCATCCTTTGCATAAAAGCGCGTCCAGAAATCAACGCCAAAGCTGTATTTGTCGTTGTTCACCGACGACTCGACATGGATAAACTCCGGAATGACCACATAATCGTAATTGCGGATTTCCGAGTTGTACGGATCGCTGGGAGAGAGCATCTCTATCGCTTTGGTTTCGCTGCGAACCGGCCAGACTTCCAGGGATTCAAATTCCACCCGAAGGGCTTTTCGCAGCTCGTTTTCGGCATCCCGGCCCAGCGGATTCTGAATCTGTCGGCCGTTATAGGTACTCATATAGGTGTAATGAGAAAACTCGTCAGGAATCAGCAAAAGCACCCTGACAGGAATTGGCGGCTTGCCATACTGCGAATAGTCAACCGGCGTCAATGGGCCTTTCGCGGTATCCACCACATTACCGCCCCCCAGGGTTTTTTGTTCGGGTCCGATTATTTCCGCACATCCGCCGGCCACGATTAGCGCCAGCAGCACCCCCATACACATCATTCGTTTCATGCCTTTTCTCCTTCTGTTTTTTATCAACGTCCCTGTTCTTATATTCTCTGTCATGGATGATCTCAAGCATATTTTTCCGAAAACCGCAATTAAGAGACGCCTGCCTGAGCTGGAAACCGATTTTTGATATAGTGGGGCTTCCAGGGCATCGGGCGTAAATCTTCTGGACACTGCGCCAAAAAATAACGATCCGTCATTCCAGCGATAAAATCCCGGACAATTTCGGCAGGCTGATGGCGCCGCACATAATGTTCCGACATGTCCTTGAGAAAACCGGTAAAAATGACGGACGCCTGGTCTTGTCTGTCAATATCGCCCATATATCGTTCAAAGAGAATCCGAAACAGACGTTGAATGGATTCCGTATGACGCTTGATTTGAGGATTCAGATATATTCTTTCCAGATTGAAATGCTTCAAGAGTTCCAGCGCCTCGGACACTTCGGGGCTGAATGCCGTAAACGGTTTCTGAAAGCTGCTTTCAATGACATCGGTCACCAAACGATAGACAATCGTACCATTGGTGTTGCCCAGCACCCGGACCGCCCTGTCCGGCAGATCGGTGCGGCGGATCATATCCAGCCGAACGGCGTCTTCGATGTCTCTGCCGATATAACTGATGGTATCCGCCATTCGCACCACACAGCCTTCCAGGGTCATGGGAGACAGGCAAAGCGCCGGTTCGCGATGTTTATCGCGTATCTCTTCATCGAATGTCTCAAAAGTCTTTTGATAGCAAGGCGTCAGTTTTTGATTGTGTATTTCGCCATCATGGCAAAGAACGCCATCGAGGGTCTGGAGGCAGAGATTCCAGCCTTTTCCCTTGCGTTCCACCCGTTCCAGAAATCGAACGCTCTGGAGATTGTGCAGGAAATATCCAATACCGTGTTCCTGGCACAGCCCGGACAGAAACATCTCTCCATCATGCCCGAAAGGCGTATGACCAATGTCGTGACCGAGCGCAATGGCTTCGATTAAATCTTCATTCAACCCCAGAAACCGGCCGATGGTGCGCGCAATCTTGGAGACGAGCTGCACATGCAGCACCCGATGGGTGATGTGATCGTTCTGCACCAGATAAAACACCTGGGTTTTGTCAATATAGCGGGTATAGGCGAGCGAATGCAGAATTCTGTCCGTATCTATTGAAAAAGACTGACGATAATCATCATGTTCAAGAGGCTCGGGATGCCGTCTGACGCCGTTTTGGTTTAACGCGGCCAGTGGGTTGAGAAAATCGCTCTCCCGCTGGTCGAGCGCCTGACGGATTGTGTGGGGAATATCGCTAAATCTCGCCATTTTCGATCATGGTCTCCATGAGATGAATGTAATCAATACCGGCCTTCCGAAACCCTTCCTTGCCGTATTTCATATTGGCTTCGATGACATAATACCGGTCTTGATAGCGGCATATATCAATTCCCACATCGTTCCAGCGGCATTTGCGCGCGGTGGAAAGCGCCAAATCCCGCGCGGCCTGCGGCACATGATCGAAAGAAACGCGGCCGCCCACCGCCACATTGCTGCGAAAATCCCCTTCCGGTGCAATGCGCCAGTACGCATGCACCACCCGGTCACCGATCACCACCACCCGGATATCCCGATCAATGGGCAGGTATTCCTGAATATAGGCGACGGGTGATATCTGAATATATGCCTCGAACGCTTCCGGCGTCTGAATCTTGAAAACCCCTCTTCCCATAGCCGAACCCCTGGGAACCTTGGCGATAAACGGAAACGAAAAATGCCGGGGAATGGCTGCTATCTGGCGTTTTCCATAAAAGACACGGGTTCTGGGATGCGGCACCCCCAGAAGTGTCAAAAGGGCGGTCTGCTTGATTTTATCCTGCACGCATTTGTAGGTGTGATAGCTGGGAAATGTTTCGATCCCGGCGGTATCCAGGAGGTCGGCATAAAACGGTGTTGGATAGTAAATTTTGCGAGAAGACAGAATCAGAGCGGCATCTTCGGGGCTGTAATCCGAAAAATTCGCCCTGACACCCAGCGTCCGTACATTTCGGCATTGTCTTAAACGGGATTCCAGAGCAACCGCTTCGGAACAAGGTTTCATGACGACCTCCGGTTTCCGGAAACGAGGTGTCAGCCCTGAGGTGTAATCACGAACATATCCGGAAACACCGCAGCGTTTGGCCAGAAATTTTTCGCATCCAATTGAAAGCGCGGCCCGGCATCTCCGCTGAAAACAAGCCGCGCAGGAAGCTCGAATCCGTTGACATCCATGTGTTCGAGCCGATCCACCCGATAGGACAATTGCCCTTTATCCGAAAAAAAATCAATGCGCTGCACCTGGCGTTTATTGGCATCCAGATAAATTCGTTCCAGGTCAACATTTTTGTCGCCGCGCAAAGACACCATATATCCGGCCTCTGTGGACGACGCCACGCTGGCAAAATGATCGCGAATCGGAATGCCGCCAGACATCAGGCAGATGAGATCTGACACCGGCACTGGCAGAGATACCAGTTTTTCGAGATCAGGATGTTTCATCTCGGATTTGTAATAATTGTTGTCACTGTAAGACAGCAGATAAAACCAGTCGCCATCGGCCGCCATACTGGCCACAGGAAACCCGGCGATCCCTTCGAGAACGATACGGAGTTTATCCGGACGAAAACCGCTCCAGACGGCATGCAGCACCTGAACGCCGTTTTTCTTCCAGAGTTTGACATTTCCGGCGCCTTTAAAGGTTTGAAGTTCTGCATTGACCTGATCAAGTCGGGCCAGGATACCGGCAATTTCGGGCGTATCCGGCTGTTTCACCGTGATGGCAGACGCATTCGGACCACCGCCCGTCAGGGTGGCGCATCCAGCGGCCATCAGAGCAACTCCCACGATCAGAAACGACACATATCGTATCTTCATCAATATCCTTTCTTTTCCAGATCATGAACCTTCGTCTGTAATTCGGTCGTTTCCTTTTCTTTGGGATCCTGTTGCTTCTTCAACAGCGCGCGGCGATAATAATCCAGCGCTTTTTGGGGCTGATCGAGTTTTACATAAGTATCGCCGATATGCTCCATGATGGTCGGATCTCCTGACGTCAATTTTTCGGCCTTCTCTAAATATTCAATGGCCTTACGGTACATCCCCTTCTTGAAGTAAACCCACCCTAAACTATCGGTGATATAACCATCATCGGGCTTGTATTGCAGCGCCTTCAGAATCATTTTTTCCGCTTCGTCCAGATGCTCGCCGAGATCCGCATAGGTATATCCCAGATAATTCAATGCGCCGGCGTTTTCAGGATCCAGTTTCAACACGGTTTTCATCGCTTCGATGGAATCCGTCTTTCGCCCCATCTTGTCGTAAATTACACCAAGCCTGAAATAAAGCTGATCGTTTTCCGAATCCAGCTTCAAACCGGACTGAATGGCTTCGACAGCCTTATCCAGTTCGCCGCTGTCTTCATAAAATGTCGCCAGATACAGACGAAAATCCGGATTGTCCGGCGTTTGCTGAATGGCCTTCTGAATATATGCGATGGCTTCCTGAAGATTGCCTTTTTCCTGATACCAGAACGATATCTGGGCTACCGCGCTGTCATAATATTTGGCCGAAGGTGCAATCTTCTTGAAATGCGCCATGGCTTTATCTCTGTCTTTCAGACCTTCATAAACGATACCGGCGATATAGTGCATATCGGAATTGTCGGGCGCGACGGAAAGCATGCCTTCAAGAATCACAACCGCCTCCTGAAAACGTTTAGGCTCGACATAATATTGAAGAAGGTTTTTGATGATGCTCTGATCCGCCAAAGCCCTCTTACCGAGGCTGCTGAAAATCGCCTGCGCCTTGTTTTTGTGCCCCTGTTGACTGTAATAGACCCCCAGCCCCATCAGACCACGCGGATCATCGGGAACTTTTTTCAAAAATTCTCGATATATTTTCTCAACCTGTTCCGGGCGATGCAGACGTTCATATAACCGCACCAGCTCGAACCAGGGTTCTTCGAGATTAGGCTCGATATCGAGCGTCTTTTTGAATGCGGATTCCGCGAGGTCTAGCCGGCCCTGCTCCAGATAAATCTTTCCCTGATAAAAATATCCAGGATAGGATTCTGGAAACTTATCGGTCAACCGTATATAAACCTGCAATGCTTCCGGCCATTTATGCGCTTCCATATAAAGCTCTCCGAGCATCAGATAGACATTTTGCTGAGAGGGATCCGCGTTAATGACTTTTTCGTATGCCTTGCAGGCATCGTCGTTTTGTTTTCGAGACTGGAATATGCGGCCAGAAATAATCAGCGCATCAACATCATTGGGTTTTTCCTTGAGGATTGATGTTGTGAGTTCCAACGCCTGATCCTCGTTTTTTTGCTGGAGATACAACATCGCCAGGTCTTTCTTTAAATAGAGAGACTTGGGATCGCTATGAATGGCGTTTTCAAGAAAGTCTGTCGCCTTGTCCAGATTTCCTTTTTTCCATTCGAGTTGCGCTTCGGCATAGTAGTAGTATGAGTTGTCGCCATTGGATGATGTGGAAATCGCATCCGGTCCCGACATCCGATTGAACGGATACACTCCGGTTGAACATCCCGAAAAAAACAAAAACGCCCCGACACACGATGTCGCTGCGATAATACCTGGTTTCATAAATGCTCCTGCGTAACCTGAAGGCCGCGCACCCTGTTCATTTCTGCCGGCAATTACGCAGACAGTCCGTCTTCGATATATGAAGCAAAATCAGACAATTCGTTTTTAAAATGTTCTTTGATTTTTTTCACGATATTTTTTTCGACCTGTCGGACACGTTCGCGGGATATATGATATTTATCGCCAATCTCCTGAAGCGTCGCGGGTGCATCCGAAAACAATCTCAATTCAAAAATCTCCAGTTCTCTGGGGGACATAATCTTTTTGAACTCATCAATTTTGCTGTGCAGAAGCATCTCGATTTCTTTCTTGGCCATCTGATCTTCTGCAGACTCTGCTTCGGAACTGACAAAATCAATCCGGCTGGTGTCGGAATCTTCTTTTACCGGGGTATCCAGAGACACATCCCACCCATCCAGCCGCTGATCCATGTCAATGATTTCTCTTTCGGACACCCCCAGTTTTTGGGACAACAGACGGGGTTTGGGATCAAACCCCAAATCTATCAGGTTTTGCTTCTCTTTTTTGAGTTTGAAGAAGAGTTTTCGCTGCCCCTGTGTGGTGCCGATTTTAACCATCCTCCAGTTATCCATAATGAATTTCAATATGTAAGCTTTGATCCAGAAAGATGCATAATATGAAAATTTGACATTTTTATAAGGGTCAAATTTTTTTACGGCCTGAAGCAGACCGATGTTTCCTTCCTGAATCAAGTCCAGCAGATTTTGCATCCATATGCGTTGAAACTCAAGAGCAATCTTCACCACCAATCGCAAATTGGCGGTCACCAGCTCGTAGGCGGCATCCAGATCGTTCTCTTCCTGAATTTTAATGCCAAGCTCGACTTCACGTTCTCGTGTAATCAATTTGTAACGGCTGATTTCGGCCAGGTATCGTTGCAACGGATCGAAACGCACCAGCGCCTTGTCATCCGAAGCGGGTTCCCATGTCAGTTTCTGTTTTTTCATGAAAGGCACCACCAATATTGACACTGTCGTAAAAAGTCAAATTTCGGACGGCTTCGTAAAATGTTTGCAGGCAAGGCGCTCAAATTCTGAGGAATGAAGCGTACTTTATGGTACGCCGCAACGACGAAGGGTGCAGCGCAACGCATCATGCGGACATTTTACGAAGTCGTCAATATTGTGCAAACTGGATGAGCGAATAATTATTTACATCGCCATCATCCTGTGATATCAAGCGTTCCGACACTGTAAAGCGCCTGTAGCTCAGTTGGATAGAGCAACGGACTTCTAATCCGTAGGTCGCAGGTTCGAATCCTGCCAGGCGCGCCAAATATTTCAGTAACTTAAGTCCGTATTTCCAAATCCTCGAAAAATATCTGCTTTGAAAAACGTCCCCTTGTACAACCTTTTCAGTTCATGGACACAATGTTCACGTTTACGCGATGTTCAAGTTTTTTGTAACCTATTAAAAATAAACTGTTGATTAAATACCACCTAAATCCGTGGCACACTTTTTGATATAGCAGGTATGTGAATGAACCGTCAGTATTTTTACCATTGACGACTTTTAACCCCTACACCATCTTTTTGCAAGATAAACGTCTTTCCATGAACAACCCGTCATTTCTTGCCCCCGGTCACAGGGCATTTATGAAGATAGAACTTTCTGCTTTATCTCCGGTGAACCGGCACTGGTTCAGTTTAATGGGATCAACCTATTTAGCCCTACAACGCAACTTGATACTTTCATATCAACATATCGTGTTACAATGATAGAAATTACACTTTGTAAGCAATTTTGATGCCCTCGTAAAAAGTCGAATTTCAGACGGCTTTGTAAAAAGGCCGCAGGCAAGGCGCGCAAATCTTGAGGAGTGAGGCGTACTTATGGTACGCCGCAACGACGAAGGATGCAGCGCAACGCAGCATCCGGACTTTTTACGAAGCCGTCAATTTTACATGACGTTCAATGCGGTATTGTCGCAGATAATTGCCTGAAATACAAATGAAAAAGCATTATAATGACATCGAAAAGCCTGATCGTATATGGTTTGGCTTTCTTTTTCACACGACGACTACAACCTCATACCGCACAGCATTTCATCAAAATTTTTCCAATTAGGGATGAACTTGGCGACCTCATTGTCAAACTCTTTGGAATGGTGTTTGTGTTTGATGTGAGCCAATTCGTGAATGATGATGTAATCAATCGCTGTAAAGGGTAGTTTGATGGCATCACTGTTGATGATGATTTCATTGGCGTGCGTACAACTACCCCACCTTTTATCCAATCTGCGGAAGCTTATCCCCGTTGGTTTCAGTCCTGTGGTTTCAGTCCATTTAATTATCCGGGGTGTGATTTTGAGCCTGGCTTTTTCTCTTGAAAACGTATCCAGTGCTCTATCAATGGATTTGTTTCTGTCGGGGATACTTGAATTCACGTGGATGGTAAATTTGGAGTGATTGAACGAGACGGATACTGTTCTTACGCCGGCATCCTGAACGACCTGGACGTAGTAGCGTTTGCCGAGATACAAAAGCCGGGAGCCGGTAATGATTTCACCCTGGGGAATTCTTTCAACCAGTTTCAGCTTTTCCAGTATCCATCGCCCTTTTTTGCGGATGGCTTCAATGGCTTTGGCTTCACTTATCGGCGGGCTTTTGAGGATGACCCCTTCGTAAAAATCAACGGTGATATAGGCGTTCTTGAGGGTCTTGTCGATAATGTGGGCGTACTGGATTTGACGTGTCCCGTATTGAACTGTTGGCACAATCAGTTCCTTTTGATGAGATTGACCAGGGAGACGGATAAGCTGTGGAGTTCCTTCGGCTCAACCTTTCCACGGAGCTCTTCTTTTATCTTGACCCGCATAGCTTTCTTGACCTGGCTTTTATCCTGCCAACCGGCAATGGACAACTCACCGGATAGAGCATTGAATAAGCTTTTGGTAACGTCTTCAGCGACGCCCTCCATTTTGGCTTCCAGGGTTTTGAATACGGCGAACTCCTGTTCGGATTGAAAGCCAAGGGCCTGTGCCTCTTTATTCTTGTTGAGTATTTTCTGCTGGATTTTGTCGAATTCTTCGAACAGTTCAAGCTGTGAAATTCTGTTTTCCCTGCGGGCTTTCACCAACTCTTCAAGCTTATCCGCCAGCGGTTGGTAAAAATCAGGGTTGTTGTCCAGTTCCACCTGGATTTTATATTTGAGGCGGTTGGTTCGTTTCAGCTCCTTGGACTTCGGGTCATTGGTGTTTTCTATCTCTTCCTGAAACTTTTCCACTTCGATGATTGAGACAGGTTCTTCGAGAAGTGAGGTAATGAGATCG
>JAJYBO010000114.1 GCA_021778975.1 Deltaproteobacteria bacterium | reverse complement strand
GAGAAGCTCCGGCGCATACTGGATTTCATCAATGAGCACCGGCGGCGGAAATCTCTCCATGAAGAGCGCCGGATCTTGTCTGGCAAGGTTCAGAACCAGCGGATCATCAAGGGTGATATATCCTCTGTCGTTTTGACTGATGTGCTGAAGAAATGTCGTTTTACCCACTTGCCTGGCGCCGGTAACCAGCAGCACCGGAAATTGTTCAGCCGCTGTTTTGACAAAAGTTTCAAGGGTTCTGGGTAGATACATGACATCGTCCTTGTTATCGGCTAATGTGCAGCATAATTGCAAATTAGCCGGTATCGTGCGTTTTGTCAATCTGTATCAATAATGCCGTCAGGAAGTGGTTGAAGGGCTACCAGAAACAACAATCGTGAATAAAATTGACGGGTTTGTAAAAAGGCCGCAGGCAAGGCGCGCAAATCATGAGGAGTTATGGGTACTTATGGTACGCCGCAACGACGAAAGATGCAGCGCAACGCAGCATCCGGACTTTTTACGAAGCCGTCAAAATTCGACCGCGAGGAGAAACGTCCCACACAAAAACAAAAAGGGGTTAACCCTTTCAGGCTAACCCCTTGTGATTTTTGGCTCCCCAGCACGGACTCGAACCGCGGACCCAGTGGTTAACAGCCACTTGCTCTACCGACTGAGCTACTGGGGATCAACAATTGATGGGGTCATGTATATCCGGACTGACCATTAAAGTCAACAAAATTCAGAGCTGAAAAACGCTGATCGCTTCATTCTCCTTACGGGAATCAAGCCGCAATGGTTTTCACGCGGATCCCCAGTTCATCCAGTTGCGCTTTTGCCGGCTCCGACGGCGCATTCGTCATAAGGCAGGCCGCCTTCTGGGTTTTGGGAAACGCGATGACATCCCGGATGGAAGACTGCCCGCAAAGCATCATGACCAGGCGGTCGAATCCGAAGGCGATGCCGCCGTGCGGCGGCGCTCCGGATTCCAGCGCAGCCAGCAGAAAGCCGAATTTTTCCTCGTAGCTCTCCCGGCTCATGCCCAGCGCTTCGAATACTTTTTCCTGAAGCGCTTTCTGATGGATACGAATGCTCCCGCCGCCGATTTCAGAACCGTTCAGCACCAGATCATACGCACGAGATTTTACGGCCAGCGGCTCATCCTGAAGCCGCTCATAATCCTCTTCAAGCGGTGATGTAAACGGATGGTGCATCGCCTGATATCGCTTTTCCGTTTCATCGTATTCCAGCATCGGAAACCGGGTGACCCACACGAAGGCGAATTTCGAATCGTCAATCAGGTTCAATCGTCTTCCCAGGTGGTTTCGAAGATGCCCCAGCGCCTCGTTGACAATTTTGGCCCTGTCCGCCACAAAAAAGACCAGGTCGCCGACCTGCATGTCCAGCCGCGACGCCAGCGCCTGTTTTTCCGCATCACTGAAGAACTTGACGATGGGCGACTGCCAGCCGTCTTCACGGACCTTGATCCACGCCAGCCCTTTGGCCAAGTAAACCGCTGCAAGTTCGGTAAGACCGTCAATTTCCTTGCGGGAAAACTCCACACAACCTTTAGCGTTCAGCGCTTTGACCATGCCGCCTTTCTTGACCGCGTCGGCGAACACCTTAAAGCCCGATCCCACCACGATATCCGACACGTCGCGCAGTTCCAGCCCGAAACGGACATCCGGCTTGTCGAGACCATAGCGGCTCATGGCCTCGTCATAGTCCAGCCGCGGAAACGGCGCTGAAATAGTCATATCCAGCACATCCCGGAAGATCGCCGACATCAATCCCTCGGCAATCGCCATGACGTCTTCCTCACCGACAAAGGACATCTCCATATCAATCTGGGTGAATTCCGGCTGGCGGTCGGCCCTCAAATCTTCATCTCTGAAACACCGGACGATCTGATAATAGCGGTCAAATCCGGAAATCATCAGGAGCTGCTTGAAAAGCTGGGGCGACTGAGGCAGCGCGTAGAAATGACCGGGGTTCACCCGGCTCGGCACCAGATAGTCCCGCGCGCCTTCCGGCGTGCTGCGGGTCAGAACCGGCGTTTCGATTTCGAGAAATCCGTTCTGCACCAGAAAATTGCGCACGGCAACCGACGTCTTGTGTCTGCGAATGATATTCTGCTGGATATGGGGACGCCGGAGGTCGAGATAGCGGTGTTTCAGGCGGATGGATTCGGAGACATCCACCTCGTCCTCGATCAGGAAAGGCGGCGTTTTGGCGGCGTTCAGGATGCGCAGTTCCGTCACCAGCACCTCGATATCACCGGTCAGAAGGTTGGGATTGGTCATGCCTTCCGGTCGTTTTTCAACCCTGCCGCGCACGCAGAGTACATACTCGCTGCGGATTTCGTGGGCTTTCAGATGCACCTGTTCATCCACTTCCGGGTTGAATACCACCTGGGTGACGCCTTCCCGATCCCGCAGATCGATAAAAATGACGCCGCCGTGATCTCTGCGCCGCTGCGCCCAGCCGGCCAGTATCACCTCTTTACCCACATTTTTCACACCGAGTTGACGGCAGGTGTGGGTGCGTCGCATATCTCCCAAAACATCCAGTTGCAGTGTCTCAGACAATGGAAAAACTCCTTTCACATACGGCGGAACGGACTTTGCCGTCATGCCGGTCATTACGGGTAACCCCCAGGGAAGCCGCGCAGGGCCGCCCCTACATTTTGGTGACGTATTCCGTGAACGATTCCAGAGGAACCGTGGTTTGTTCATGGGTGGCCATATCGCGCACCAGAACCTGTTTCGCCGCCATTTCCGTGTCGCCGAAGATCACCACGCGGGCGGCGCCCTGACGGTCGGCCTGTTTCATCTGGCTCTTGAGACTGCGATCCGCCATGTCCATTTCGGCGTAGATACCTTCGCTGTTCAGGCGGTTGACCCATTCGAACGCCAGTGCCTGGCAGGCGCTTCCGAGAGCCGCTATGAACATTCGGGGTTTTCTGGAAAAATCGCCGAAATGCGCCGCCACAATTTCCGACAGCCGGTCCATGCCGATGGCAAAGCCTATGGCCGGTGTGTCCGGCCCTCCCAGCATCTTCACCAGCCCATCATATCTGCCGCCGCCGGCGACGGCGCTTTGCGCACCCAGCAACGTCGTCTGAATTTCAAACGCCGTCCGGGTATAATAATCCAGCCCTCGGACAAGATTTTTATCGGTTTCGAACGGAATGTCCAGCCGCGCCAGGTTCTGCATCACCGCATCGAAATGGCCGCGGCAGTCCGCGCACAGAAAATCTCCGATTGCAGGCGCGCCTTCCATCGCCTGCCGGCATGCGGGCGCCTTGCAATCCAGCACGCGCAGCGGATTTCTGTCGCGGCGGCGCTGGCAGTCTTCACACAAAGAGACGGACCGTGATTCCAGAAACGCGGACAGCGCGGATTTAAACGCCGTTCTGCATTCGGGGCATCCCAAAGAATTGAGCCGCACCGAGCAGTCCGAAACCTTGAGCCGCGAAAACAGCGTCATCAGCATGAAAATGATCTGACTGTCCATGAGGGGGGACGCCACCCCGAAGACTTCGGCGTCTATCTGATAAAACTGGCGGTACCGCCCCTTCTGCGGCCGTTCCCGCCGGAACATCGGCCCGATGGTATAGAGTTTCTGCACCGGATCCGCCGCATACATCCGGTGCTGAATGTACGAACGCACGATGGACGCCGTGGCTTCGGGTCTCAGCGTAATCATGTCGCCGCCGCGATCTTCGAACGTGTACATCTCTTTTTCGACGATATCCGTCTGCTCTCCGATGCTGCGTGAAAAAAGTTCGGTGCGTTCCATGATCGGAATACGGATATTCTTAAATCCGAAATTTTCGAAAAGCGACGACGCCTCGCGCTCGATGTATTGCCAGAGCCCGGCATCGCCCGGCAAAATGTCTTTAACGCCTCGAATCAACTGTATCATATCATCTGCCCCCCAAATCGTTCAGCTATCCGCCACCTGTCCTCCGCCTTCCGGAATCTTCGCGTCGGATTTTCGGATATACAGCGGCTTAAAATGATAAATATCATCTTCGTCATGCGCGTCAAAACGCCTGCGGGCAATGGCGGCGATTGTCGCGGCTCTCAATACGCCCTGTCCGTCCGGGGCGAAGCAGGCGTCAGCTCCCAGGAACTCCCGCAGAACGGCGCGATACGTCCGGGCGCCGTTTCCTGTAAAAACCGCCGGAGCGTCCAGTCCCTGAACCGCCAGATTCGGAGGCAGCACCCGCGCATCGCTTTCCGCGGCAAGCACGCCGTTTATCCAGCGGTAACGGGCGGTATAGACCTCTTTTCTGCCCGCATCAATCATCGGGCAGATAATCCGGTCCGGAACCGCTGCCTGCAGCGCCAGCGCTTCCAGGCCGGACACCCCGGCCACCGGTTTGTGCGTGGCGGCGGCAAGCCCCAGAATGGTGCTGATGCCAATCCGCAGGCCGGTAAAAGAGCCGGGACCTGAGGTAAACGCAAATCCGTCAATGCCGTGAATGTCCGTTCCGGCGAATTCCAGAGCGGCATGCACCATCGCCATGGCGTGGCGGGAATGACTCTGACCGTCTTCGGAAGTGATCTCCGCCAGCAGCGTCGCTGCATCCGTCACGGCGACACTGCACGAACGGGAGGATGTGTCCAGCGCCAGTATCCGCATCAGTCACCATCGAGTTTAAAAGCGATATTCAGGACTTCGGACATGTTTTTCACTGGCGCGAAACGAATCTTCTTTTTGACATACGCCGGGATTTCTTCCAGATCGCGCTTGTTTTTTTCGGGGATAATAACGGTTTTAATACCGGCGCGCAGCGCCCCGAGCGCTTTTTCCTTCAGACCGCCGATGGGCAGCACCCGGCCCCTGAGGGTGATTTCACCGGTCATCGCCACAAACTTGTTGACCGGTTTGCCGGTTAAAATGGAAATCAGGGCCGTCGCCATCGCGATTCCCGCGGATGGCCCGTCCTTGGGGGTGGCCCCTGAAGGCACATGGATGTGTACATCCTGATTTTCCATGGCGTTTTCTTCGATGCCAAGGTCTTTGAACCTGCTTCTGGCATAGCTGAGCGCCGCCCGCGCGGATTCCTGCATGACATCGCCGATCTGGCCGGTGATAATCATTTCACCCTTTCCGGGAATCAGCGTCACCTCCACATAGAGCGCCTCGCCGCCGACCTGTGTCCAGGCCAGGCCGGTGCTGAGACCGACCTGACTTTCCTCCTGATCCATTTCCTGAATGTACTTGGGAATGCCCAGGTATTTGTGCAGGCCCTGCTTTGAAACAGTAAAAGGCCCCTTTTGGTCTTCCGCGATCTTGCGCGCCACCTTCCGGCATATGGCGCCGATCTCCCGCTCCAGATTACGAACGCCGGACTCTGATGTGTATTCCGAGATGATCTGCTGCAACGCGGCCGGACTGAGTACCATGTCTTCAGGCTTGATGCCGTTTTCCTTGATCTGTCGGGGCAGCAGATATTTTTCGGCGATCACCGTTTTTTCTTCCTCGGTGTATCCGGACAGCGTGATGACTTCCATCCGGTCGAGAAGCGCCGACGGAATGGTATCCATCATGTTGGCGGTTAAAATGAACATCACCTTTGACAGATCGAACGGCAGATTCAGATAATGGTCGCTGAAGGCTGAATTCTGCTCGGGGTCCAGCGCTTCGAGGAGCGCCGCCGACGGATCGCCCCGGAAATCCGCGCCCAGCTTGTCAATTTCATCCATCATGAAGACGGGATTGTTGACACCGCACTGCTTCAGCCCCTGCAATATCCGGCCCGGCAGCGCTCCGATATAGGTGCGGCGATGCCCCCGGATTTCGGCTTCATCCCGGATGCCGCCCAAGGATATCCGGACGAATTTCCGGTCCATGGATTTGGCGATAGCCCGGCCCAGCGATGTCTTGCCGACACCTGGAGGCCCGACAAAGCACAGAATCGGCCCCTTCATGGCGGGGTTGAGCTTTCGAACACTGAGATGTTCGAGAATGCGCTCCTTGATCTTGTCCAGACCGTAATGTTCGGAATCCAGAATGTTATGGGCTTCAGCGATTTTGATGTTCTCCTTGGAGGACTTGCTCCAGGGCATTTCCACCAGCCAGTCCAGATATGTACGGACAATGGAGGATTCCGCGGAGTCCGGGTGCATCTGCTCGAGCCGTTTCAGTTGACGGTTTGCCTCTGTCTCCGCCTCTTTGGTCATTTTGGCGCTTTTGATCTTTTTCTGATACTCTTCGATTTCGAGCGCCTTTTCATCGCTTTCTCCAAGTTCTTTATGGATCGCCCGGACCTGTTCCCGCAGGAAATAATCCCGCTGGGTCTTGGTGATTTCATCCCGGACATTGGATTGAATCTTGGCCTGCATGGAGGACAAATCCACTTCGCGCGACAGCAGATCATTGACTTTTTTCAGGCGTTCGACCGGATCGACCAGTTCTAAAAGCTCCTGCGATTCCTCAATCTTGAGCCTGAGATTGGACCCCACCAGATCGGCCAGCTTTCCCGGATCTTCGATGCTGTCAAGAATGGCGTTGACATCCGGGGTCATTTCTCCCCTGAACATCAGAATTTTTTCGGAATTCTCTCGCACATTCCGCATGAGCGCCTGAATCTCGATTGTCATTTCTTTGGGAGAAGTCTGTGGAATGATCTCGTGCTTGACGCGGTACAGGGCTTTTTTGCGGGTGTATTGAACAATTCTGGATTTGGCGACGCCCTGCACCAGCGCCTTGACCCGCCCATCCGGAAGTTTTAGCATCCGGAGTACGCGTCCAATGGTGCCGATTTTATAAATCTGGTCCGGGTTGGGGTTTTCGACACTCGTATCTTTCTGGGTGGCTAAAAAAATAAAACCATCTTTTGAAACGGCTTCTTCAACCGCCAGAACGGATTTATCCCTGCCCACGAAAAGCGGCAGCAGCATATCGGTGAAAATCACGATATCCCGCACCGACATCAGCGGAAGGATATTGGGAATGCTTGCTTCTTTTTCGCCTTCCTCGATAATACTGACCAAATCATCTTTATCGGTTTCTGCCATTGTAACTCCACAACTGATGGTCTATAGTGATCGTATAGGATTGTTTCTTGTTTTGTCTATGGATACGCCCCGGGGTCACCCGGCAGCGACAGTGTATAATAATACATCTTTCGACAATAACAATAACGACTTCGCAAAAAGTCCGAAAAAGGAAACGCCATGTCACCAATTCCGATTCAGGAACAGGAATGTTTGTTGAGGTTTGCCCGTTCCGTCATTGAAAATCACCTGAAGGCCGCGCCGCAATATCCAGAAGATATCGCCATTTCGCCGGCGCTAAAGGAAAAACGCGGCTGCTTTGTCACCCTGCATCTGAACGGCCAGCTCCGCGGCTGCATCGGAACGATTGAACCGGTAATGCCGCTGTGGACATGCGTTCAAGAAAACGCTGTGCATGCAGCCTTTCACGATCCCAGGTTTTCGCCGGTAACACCGGAGGAGTTGACGGATATCGTTATTGAAATCAGCGTCCTGTCCCCGCCGAGGACGCTCGTGTTTCAAAACGCGGATATGCTGCTATCCTTACTGGAGCCTGGCGTTCATGGCGTCATTCTGTCGCGGGGACATCGCAGGGCGACATTTCTTCCACAGGTGTGGGAACAACTGCCACGGCCAGAGAATTTTCTGTCTCACCTGTGTCTGAAAGCCGGGATGACCGCCTCCTGCTGGAAGGATAGCGATATTACGGTCGAGGTATATGAAGTTTTGTATTTCTCGGAGGAATCCGTAAGAGAACCTGAAGGAGCTGTCGTTCGCCCCAAATGAATCAGCCCTCACCGTGACAGCATGGAAGCCATCAGGTTGCCTGCATGACGCGTGCGTGTAGAGATCGTTCCAATAGAAGCCGCCAGATGAACGACATGATACAATGCCATCGTGTCCGATACGCTGTCGAATGCTTTCCGCTTGATTTTTTCTTCGATGGCTTCGGCGTCATGGTGTTGGCGCCGAATGTTCTGAACAATGCCGTCAATGCGGGTCCAGCAGGCTTCGGAAAACCGTTTGCAATACCTTCTGGCTTCCGTTATCATCCTGGTAATTTCCTCGAAAGGGTCCATTACGGCATCCACCAGAAGCAAAAAATCCTCATGAAGCTCAAAAGGGATAAGAGCTTGTTTTCGATATGAAAGCCATGCCAGAGATTGGACAACGGCATCCAGGGTGCTGTCCTGCATTTGAACATATTCCAGCAACACCACTTTCCCCACCGGCATCAGGATATCGAGCGGCATGTGGCTTCCTATGCGCAGCTTAACGACATCCGCTTCGTTTTCAATCCGGATGACCTCCGCCATATGTTCTTCAAAAGACTCGCAATGCGGATTCATATAACATTCAAATGCCTGCTGAAAAATCCAGGCGCATTCTCTCACTTTTTCGGCATGTTCCTGAATTTCAACAAAAACAGGTTCTACGAAAGACGATAAAAACGGCAGCCGCATGGCGCCCTCCCGATAAAACTACTCTGCAATATATATTCGACACCCTGTGAGAAGCGCAGTGGCTAACCTGTCTCCCCGATCTCTGTTTTCACGGAAGGATTTCAATGGTCGGATAGAGTCCTTCACGATCTCCATCCGGATAAGGCTGGATGGTGTTGAAAGAAATGTTCTGATTGTTCTGCGCGTGTCCCTGGTTGTGCCTGCCGTTGAAATAAGCGCCATTGGCTTCCAGAATATGTTCGATGCGGTGCTGAAAAACTTCTACAAAAAGCTCTCCGTCACCTTCGAACAGCATATCTCCCAGCACCAGACCATCACGGATTTCTGAAAATTTTTCAAGGGGATAACTGTTCATTGCCATATCCTGCCGGTTGGCGATAAACCCCCAGACGATATATCCAGAGGGGATATCAACAGGTTCCGTCAGGTCTATGATGGTGTGCGGCATGACGATGCTGTCCTAGATCGG
>JAJYBO010000113.1 GCA_021778975.1 Deltaproteobacteria bacterium | reverse complement strand
CCATAAGTACGCCTCACTCCTCAGGATTTGCGCGCCTTGCCTGCGAACTTTTTACAAAGCCGTCCGAAATTCGACTTTTTACGAGGGCATCAATTCTCAATCCGGCAATATATCATAAAAATAAACCATGGCGTCAGAACGGGTGATAATGCCGATGATGCTGTCGTTTTGTACCACAGGAAGCCTTCCGACATCATGTTTGACCATGAGACGGGCAGCCTGCATAGGGCTTTTGCCTGGATCAATAGTCAAAACATGCGTACTCATAAATGCCTTGACGGGCGATTTCATACGACTGGGGCCTTTAACCTTACGAAAATCCCTGCGAGAAATCATGCCGACAAGTTTTCCGTCATCCACCACCGGAATGCCGGTGCAGCCTTTTTCTCTTAGAATATGCGCGGCGTCTTCCATAGTGGTGTCGGAAGACATGGTAATCACAGGAAACGACATCAGATCGCTGATCTGAACAGACGCCTGCTGATTTCCCTGAATCAGCTCCAGAAGCATGGCTTCGACAGCCTCCGGATTGACGGATTTGAGCATCGCGGATCCCGCGCCCGGATGGCCGCCTCCGCCCATGCTGTTCATGATCGTTCCCATGTTCAGCCCATCCACATTGCTGCGGCCAATGACGATGCAGCGACCCCGCTCTCTTTCCGAAAAAATGCCAAATGCGGCGTCCACATTCAAAATTTCCCGATACATGCGCACCACCACCGCCAGGCTGTCCACATGTCCCTGAATATCCAGTTTGTTGACACTGACGCTGTACCCATTAAACCTCAATCTTTCCGCATTCTGAAGCATTTCAAAGAGGATATTTTTCTGCCTTTCGCCGTATGCAGGCCGCAGAAACGATCCCAATACCGTCAGATCGGCTTTTTGTTCCAAAAGAAAGCCGGCGGCGAAGGCATCTTCGGCCTTGCAGGAAGGAAACATCAGGTTTCCGGTGTCTTCGTAAAGACCGGTCAAAAACAGGGTCGCCTGAATCGGCGTCAATCGAACGGCCATATCTCGAAGTTTCCGGATCATCAGGGTGATATTGGCCCCCATTTCCTCCTGGCATTTCCAGGTCGGCTGAATATCGCCCTCAATCGGGTGATGATCCCACAAAATGACTTCAAGCCCTTCTTTGCGGCTGATTTTTCCAAAGCGTTCGATACGCCCCCAACTGTTGACATCCACAATGACGATGCCGTCAACATCTTCGATCGGGATGTCGTCTGGTTCACGCAGTTTCAGAACATCCTTGTGTATCGAGACAAAGGATTTGACGTTGGGATTGATGGACCTGGGAATGACAGCAACCGCGTTCGGATAGATAAGGGTGGCGGCGATAACGGATGCCAGCGCGTCAAAGTCCGTATTTTTGTGAGTGGTCACAATCTGCATATCGGTCTCCGGACACTACGGACGATTGAGGGGCGACGATGAATCCGAAGACTGCGGCATGGGCCGGACCGTTTCGGATCCGGCATCCGATGTCAGCAGCCCTGTCGTTGCCGGAGACGCCAGTTGGGATGGCGCTTGTCCGGCCACAAGCTGAAGCCTGAATTTTTCGATTTCCATCTGGCTGTCAATGGTCTTTTTGGCCAGCAGATAGCGCAGATAAATGATCCACAAAACAATTCCCAGCACGATGCCCGCTGTTGTCATAAAAAACCATTTAAACCGTATAACCGTATCCACGCCAAGGTGTCCGACATATTGGATGAGGTTCGGCACCACCCAGTACGTAAATACCGCCAGCAGGGCCAAAAAGCCGATGGTAAAAATATTCAGACGACTGACGCCAGCCAGAAGCGCTTCAATCCGGGTGGCGGGCGCGGATATGGCATCCGTTTCATCGGACAGGTCTGGTGTTGTTCGATCTCCGTAGATCAATGCGGCAAAGGCTCGCGTAATAAAAGCAAAGAGAAGCATCGCCCCTACCGGAATGCCAATGGCCGCTGCAAACCAGGCCCTGAAAGGAAATGGTACATCTCTGGTAATCCAGTTGACCTGATACTGACTCAACGGCCCAAAGGTTTTTTCAAAATAGTATTTGTTGAAACTGCTCAGGCTATTGCCTTCGGTCATATTGATGACATTGCCGTTTTTATCCTTGATCTGCATCCAGGATTTTCTGCCGGAGTTGAGAGCGGCGACAGCGAAAATTTCGAGTTCGATCAAAAAAATTCCAACGCCGATGAGAATAAACAGCGTCTTGTTTTCTCTGAATAAAGATGCCATAGTACGATGTGTGGCCATAATGTATCCTGTGTCGTCACGCTGCTTCGGTGCGTGAATTGCTGAAATTTGACGGCTTCGTAAAAAGTCCGGAAGCGCGCGTTGCGCTGCATCCTTCGTCGTTGCCGCGCACCCCAAAGTACGCCTCAGGGCTTGCGCGCCTTGCCTGCAAACTTTTTACAAAGAGGGTGTAATGTATCACAGGGTCGGGAATCTGTTCAAGCTGTAAGGAAAGGGATAAAAATGAAAGACATCAGAAATCAAGCCAGAAAGCTGATGGAAGGTTTCTGCAGGGTGTGCCCGGTCTGCGACGGCAGGGCATGCGCCGGAGAAGTTCCGGGCATGGGCGGCATAGGAACCGGCGCCGCCTTCAAAGACAATATACTGGCGCTCGCGGAACGCCGGTTCAATATGCGGCTGATTCATGACGTCGTTGAACCGGATACGCGGGTAACGCTTCTGGGAATACCAATGGACATTCCGGTGCTGGCGGCGCCCATCGGCGGCGTATCCTTCAATATGGGCGGCAAAATATCCGAAGAAGCCTATATTTCCGAAAAACTGGCCGGGTGCCGGGACAGGGGAATTATCGGTTGCACCGGAGACGGAGCACCTGATTTTATTCATCAATCAGGTTTTCAGGCCATTCGTGCGTTGAACGGCCGCGGCATTCCGTTTATCAAACCCTGGGAAGACAAAGAACTATACGAAAAGCTGGAGGCCGCGGCGCAAACGGGCGCCACCATTGTCGGCATGGATATTGACGCCGCAGGACTCATTACCCTCAGACTCATGGGACGCCCCGTATCGCCAAAATCTCCTGCAAAGCTCAAGGAAATCATTTCCAAGACCTCGATGAAGTTCATCGTAAAGGGCATTATGACACCAGATCAGGCTAAAATCGCTGTGGATGCCGGCGCGGACGCAATTGTCGTTTCCAACCACGGCGGCAGAGTGCTGGATCATACGCCGGGGGTCGCTCGTGTTCTGCCAGCAGTCGCCGCGGCCGTCAATAAACAGATCACGGTTCTGGCGGACGGCGGCATTCGCACCGGCGGGGATATCCTCAAGATGCTGGCGCTGGGCGCGGACGCCGTCTTGATTGGCAGACCATTTTCCATCGCCGTACTGGGCGGTATGAAAGAAGGGGTCATGCGCTATATTGACCAGCTAAAATCAGAGCTGATTCAAAGCATGATTCTGACAGGTACGCCGGCCGTCACCCATGTGGACCCGGCTATTTTATGGACAATATCATGAAAAAAGTCATTATTTCCGTCTTTGGGCCGGATCGGCCCGGTATTCTGGCCGCCGTATCTCGAGTGCTGCACGAACAGGACTGTAACATCGAAAATGTAACCCAAACCATTCTTCAGTCCGAATTTTCAGGCAGCTTCATCGCCGATATGCCCGAACATCTGGCGGCAGCAACACTGAATCATTTCCTGGGACAGGTTTTAGCGCCGATGCGGCTTCATGTTCACGTCAATGACCTGGAATCCGCCACTCCGATAACCACCGGCGCAAACGCCGAACCATTTGTCATCACCACCCGGGGACCGGACAGAAAAGGTCTGGTGGCCGGCGTCACCCATGTCATCGCGTCGTACGGGGTGAATGTCACCCGCCTTCAGGCTGTTTTCAAAGGCGGCGACAACCCTGGCGACAACATCATGATCTACGAGGTGGATGTCCCGGTAACCACCAATACGCATGCATTTCACCGGGATTTACAGGATAAGGCTGTCGAACTGGGGCTGGTCATCAGTATTCAGCATCGCAGGATATTCGAGGCCATCAACCGGGTTTAGGTAATTTCCAACATAGAATATACCATTTAGAGAAGAACACCCCCGTAGGGGCGGATGGCCATGCGCCCCTACGGTTCGAAATACACATCGTCGGTTCAGACCGCGGTATTTTTGATTTCCCGGACAGCCTGCTCCAGATTTTTCAGGGAATTCACGGTATATACCTTACAGGGATAATCTTTTGGCAGAATTTGCCTCGTCAGCCCCGCCAGCACCTTCCCCGGTCCTACCTCGATCACGACATCTATTTTCTGCGTCATAAGAGATTGCATGGACGGATACCAGCGCACCGGGCTGCAAAGCTGGCGCCCCATGATGGTGCGGATGGCCTCCGGATCCGATACGGTTTCACCGGTGACATTCATAACGATGTCACACTGCGGGGCCTTGAAAGTGGTATGAGACAAAACATCCCCAAATTCCTGCTGCGCCCCCTCGATGAGCTGGCTGTGCCAGGCGCCACTGACTTTGAGGGGAATCGCTCTGGCGCCTTTCTGAGCCGCGGCTGCCGATACCTTCTCCACAACATCGGGGGATCCGGTAATGACAATCTGTTTTTCCGTATTGTGATTGGCGACCGCCACAATGCCATCGGACTGAGCCGATACGACAATCTCCTGAAGAACTTCAATGGGCAGCCCCACAATAGCGTGCATGGCGCCCTTGTTTTTTTCAGCTTCCCGGTGCATGAGCGCCCCGCGGCGATACACGAGTTTCAGGGTGTCTTCCGTTGAAATAACACCGGCAGCGCACAGCGCGCTGTATTCTCCCAGACTGTGCCCCGCTGTCAATCGGGGAAAAATGCCCTCCCGGTTCAACAACGCCAGATACGCCAGATTGACGGCCGTAACGGCTGGCTGCAGATTGACGGTCTGTGTCAATCTGTCCATCGGCCCTTTGAAACACAGCTCGCGCACCGGCATCTCCGTAATGCGTTCAGCGGTGTGAAAGATGTCTTTTGCTTCGGAAAACGCCTCATAGATATCCTCCCCCATACCAACGCTCTGAGATCCCTGGCCGGGAAAAAGAAACGCCACATTTTTCACAATATTATCTCCTGTATGCTCGACTCTCGTAAAAAGTCGAGTTATGGTTATTCCTGGTTGTCATTATCCAGATTGAATAGTTTGCGGGTCCAGTCAATGTGAAGCGATTTATCTCCGTAACAACCGTTGCGCCTCAAATATACCATCGGATCATGAAGAATCTTGTTGATCATGGACTGGCTCATCCGCTGGATGGCGTTGCGGTCTTCATCGGAAAGATGCTTGAGGGTGTGAAAAGTCTTCTGATTTTCCGCGTCTGCAATGCGTTCCAGTTTGGCGCGCAGCGCCACAATGGTAGGGACGGCATCCAGACTTTCATACCATTTCCGAAACTGGATGACCGCCTCATCCACGATGCGTTCGCCCTTGATGGCTTCCCGGTTTCGGTCTTCGATATTTTCGTCAATCACATTTTTCAGGTCGTCAATGTCATACACATAGGCATTGCCCATCCGGTTGATATCCGGATCAATGTCGCGCGGCACCGCAATATCAATAAAAAAAAGCGGCCGATTCTTGCGAACCTTCATGGCGGACTTCACCGACGGCGGCGTCAGGATGTATCCCGGAGCGCCGGTCGAGCTGATAACGATGTCCACAACTTTGAGATATTCAGGAATTTCCTCGAAACGAATGGCCCGCCCTCTAAAACGACCGGCCAGCTCGACGCCCCGCTCAAACGTTCTGTTGGCGACAAAAATAGCCCCGGAACGATTTCGTATCAGATGTTCGACCGCCAGCTCCGCCATCTCACCCGCACCGACCAGAAGGACTTTTTTGCCTTCCAGTTCGCCGAAAATTTTACGTCCCAGTTCAATGGCCGCATAGCTGATGGATACCGCATGATCGCCGATACCGGTTTCGCTGCGGACGCGTTTTGCGACAAAAAACGTCTTGTGCAGCAGCCGGTTCAGAATGACGCCGGACGTCTTGTTCTGGACAGCGGTCAGATAGGCGTCTTTGATCTGCCCCAAAATCTGGGGTTCGCCGACCACCATGGAATCCAGGCTGGACGCCACCCGAAATACATGACGAATGGCATCGTTTCCTGTATGTACATACAGCGCATCTGAAAATTCGGAAACGGGTATCTGCTTGATGTCCGAAATCATCTGTTTGGCGACATCTATGGCAGGAGCGCAATCCGGCGCGGTCATGAGAATTTCCATTCGATTACAGGTAGAAATCAACAGTATTTCAGAAATATATGGCGAATTGAGGCCATTGCCCAGCGCTGTGGATGCCTGATCCGCCGAGAAAGCGAGACATTCCCGCAATTCTATCGGAGCGGTTTTATGGTTTAAACCCAAAAGAACGATTTCAGAAAGCATAATCCATCGTAAGGAACTTATTTCGCCGTGTTACCAGCGGGTAAACACTTCGTGGTGGCCTTTCATCAGCAGATTGACGCCCAGAAATGTGAAAATAACCGCGCAAAAACCGATAATCGCCAGGATCGCCGATTTTCTGCCGCGCCAGCCGACCACCAGACGTTCGTGAATCAGCGCTGCATACAACAGCCAGGTAACGCCGGACCAGATTTCTTTGGGATCCCAGCTCAGAAACTTTCCCCAGATCATTTTGGCATAGACAAAGCCGGTGGCCAGACCGATGGTCAGTAAAGTGAACCCCACAACGACGCATACATAGCCTGAAGAATCGAGGAACTCTAAAGAAGGCAGGCGCTTATAGAAAAATTTGCGTCGTTTGGTTTTGATGGTTTTCTCCTGAATGAGATAGAGAACACCGATACCACAGGCCAGTGCAAAAGCCGCTTCACCACTGAAAATTGCCAGAACATGAAAGACCAGCCAGGTACTGCGCAGGCCGCTTTGAACCAAAAGCGGTATCCGGGGCAACAAATCCGATGCGATCATGACCATGCTGGCCAACGGAACGGCGAACGCACCCAGAACCTTGAGATTGAACTGGTGCTGAAACAGGATGTAAACGCCCACAATCGCCCACCCTGCCATCGAAAGGGTTTCGTGCAGATCGCTGACCGGCATTTGACCGGCCATCAAAAAACGATATCCGATAGCGCCGGTATGCCCCAGAAATGCGGCCCCCAGCACATAACCGCTTATCCGGTGAAGAACATCCTTTTGCAAAAAAAGATATGCAATATATCCTGCAGAACTCAACAGATACAGGAAAGTGACGCCGATAATCACATTTTCCATAAGGTCAGGCCATTTGGTTTTTTATGAAGTTGATATGAAACATCAATCTGAAATTTGACTTTTTACGAGAGCACCAAGAACGGATGCCAGAAGTTCGTCAATTTGCTGTCTGTCCTTGTTTTTTACATGTTCGAGCAACCCGTGTTCCATGAGATATTCAAAAATACGCCGCTGTCCTTCGGAATCTCCGGCCCGTTGCTGGATCTGCCTGCGAATGCCGCCCAGCAGTTGCAGCAGTTCGGCGTGTTCGGGGCCAAATTGCGTTTCAAGCCGCTGGCGTATCCACCTGGCGTATGCCGGGCTTTTTCCGGAGGTGGATACGGCAATCATCAGATCGCCCCGCTCTATCACCGCCGGAAGTGTAAAATCGCAAAGTTCGGGATGATCGGCGATATTGCAAAGTTTCCCATGACGCCGGGCGTCTTCGTAAATTCGCTGGTTCAATTCTGTATTGTCCGTAGCGGCAAACACCAGAAACACATCGTAGATATCCGCCTCCTGATAAGAGCGACGTTCAAGGAAAATCCGGTTTTCCAGCACCATATGGGAAACAGCGTCGGATATCTCCGGGCTGACAACCCTGACCTTTGCTCCGCAGGACAGAAGAACAGCGGCTTTTCGAGCGCCTACCGCACCGGCGCCCACCACCAGACAGCACCGGTCCCGAACATTCAGGTTGACAGGATAATATTTCATAATTGCATCAGGTCTTCGGCAAGCACAAGCGGTCCATTATAGGTATTTCGGCATTCTTTTTCAATATCAAAGCGGTCGCATTCCGGATAAAAATGGGTAAGCACCAGTTTCCGAACGCGGGCGTCCGCGGCGATACGGCCTGCCAGAGAGGGGGACAAATGCCCCCTGACCTTCAACGCATCCGGATGCGAACACTCGCAAATCAGAATGTCCGCAAAAGCTGCAAGGATGGCGAGATTTTCGGAATAATCGGTATCTCCGGAATAAACCACGGAATAACCGGACGATGCGCTGACGCGGTAAGACAGACTTTCCGGATTATGGGCGGCAGGCCGGGTATTGACGGTAAAACGGCCGCAATCGAGGTAATCCGGCTCCAGGGTATTCATTTCCACTATCGTCAGAAGGTGTGGATCCAGTTCTATCCAGGAGCCATATGCCTGTTTAAGGCCATTGAAAAAAGAAACAAATCCTTCTCCCGCCACCAGGGTCAGGGGCGTTTTTCGGAGACGGCTATCTGGATATTTGGTGGCGAACAGAAAAGGGACCAGCTCCGCCGTGTGATCCGGATGAAAATGGCTGAAAAAAATGTATGAAATATCGAAAATGGAACCCCCGGCTTCTATAAGCCTGCGGATGGCGCCGGCGCCGGCATCCATGAGAAGTTTCTGTCCGGCGGTTTCTAAAAGTACGGCGCATGAGCTGCGCCGCAATGACGGAACACAGGTGCCCGACCCCAGAATGGTTATTTGAATAGTTGGAGCAATATCTGTCATACGGCGAGTACGCCTTTTTATTTTTTGCGTTCCACACGATCTATGATCCAGTACAGCAGATGATGATCCGCTTTCAGATCGCTGACACCTTCAAGACGGGAAAGAGCGATTTCCGCCCGCGCCATGGTCTTATGCCCACCCGCCGAGCCGTAAGCACCGAAGATTTTTTGAGCCAGCTT
>JAJYBO010000112.1 GCA_021778975.1 Deltaproteobacteria bacterium | reverse complement strand
TCACTTCCAGCATACTGATCTGACCCGCGGAAACCCGATAATCCTTGATTGGCAGCACCACCATGCGGCTGTCCGAAATCCAGCGCCGCATGGCCGCGGCAGAGATATAGTCCTGTATCAGGTGAATATGATCCGGAACCGGGATGCGCGGGTGGTATCCGCGGGACAGAATGCAGGTTCGGATGCCCAGCGGCGCGACGGCCTGTATCAGCGCGTCGAAATCCCGGTCACTCTTTCCGTAAGCGAAAATATAGTCCGTTCCCGGATGCGCCGGTTCTATAAAACTGGCGGGAGGCTCCACCAGCGGCAGAAACCGGACCCGATGGCGGGGGATGCGAAACATCCGGCTGTAAATGAGTTCTTCTTCGGTGGATGTCGTGAAGAAATAATCAATGCCAGGAACCGCCAGTCGCAAAAGCCGCACCTGAAGCCGGTACAGCCAGTGGGTCTGTGTCAGATCAATATGGAGATCCTGAATGATGTGAAACGGCGGTTTTCCGGCGTGAAATATCCGCTTCAGAATACCGTAGCAGACCCCAAGCCGCATCTGCCACGAAATGACGACATCGCAGCGCGTTCTTTTAAAAATCGCGATGGCAGGCCCATAAAATTCAGACAGATAACAGGACGCCGCGTACAGCCTGCCGGATATTGCCCGGTGCAGCAACACTGGCTGCTGCACCGTCACCTCCTTTACCCGCTGCTTCAAAGAGCGCAGCAGATGCCATTCGCCGTCTTCCCGCCAGTTGATCAGCATCAGGAGTTTGAGTCGTGAAAGACCTTTTGCCGGGCATTCATTGTTTGTCATTGACGATACCAAGTTCGGCCCTTCGGTTCATGGCCCGGCCTTCCGGGGTTTTGTTGTCTGCAATGGGCATGTGTTTGCCATATCCCCTGACCTTGATTCTAGAGGAGGCAATGCCGTTTTCGATCAGATATCGCCGCACCGCATTGGCCCGGCGGACGGAAAGTTTCTGATTGTACACGTCCGAGCCGATGGCGTCGGTGTGGCCGCTGACCATCAGCGGCGCCCCTGGATGCTCTCTCAGATATGCCATGTGTTGATCCAGTATCGGAACGTATATTTTCTTGATGTTGTACTTGTCGAAATCGAAATGGACCATTGCCAGCCGTTTCGGGCCGGTGATGGCCGCGTCATGATCCGGCCCTGTCAGGGAAGCCTGTTGAAGCCCCGCCCTTTCATTTTTAGACAGATACAGCACCGTGCTGTAGAGTTTCTGGTCTTGATCCATCCAGAAGGCGATGCCTTCATCGTCCAGCACGTATTTGTATTTCAGTATTTTACCATTGTTGTAAAATTCATACAGTTTTTTGTTGCCTCGATATTGCAGTGGAAATTCTTTATTGATTCTGCCGGTCGGATCTTCGCCGTTCTCCGTTTCTATGGTGGCTTTGCTCTGGATCAGTGTTGACGGCTGATAATTCAGTTTTTCGACAGACGCGTAGGCCCCGAATTCTCTTTCGATATCCGAAAGAAAAATACCGGCGGTTTTGGACGTGTTGCCAACGGTTCCCTGAAAGTCTCTGGAAAGATAAATTTGCTCCACCCGGCCTTCCTGGTTGAGAAATACGCTCAGTCCCAGATATTGATACTGGAGGCACATGCCGTCGCTTTTGATGACATCCGGGGCGCCCAGCGTTTCGATGACATCTTTATGGGGCATATTCAGGCTGATGAGATGCAGGGTATTCTCGAACTGAACGCTCAGGGTCGTGATGGAATGCCCCGTTGCGGGAAGTCCCCAAAAGCAGGCGGCGCACAAAATGGCGGTCAGAATGCGGGACGTTTTCATAGGATAAGCTCCTTTAAGCCCTGTCCGGCGTGTTGTGGAACCGGGAAGGGGCGTCATGAAATTACCGGATCAGCGCTTCAAACTGTCGGGTCATGTGCTGAACACTGAGTTTGTCGAGTACCAGGCTCCGTGCGGCGAGCCGCATCCGCTGTCTCAATGCGTCATGCCGCAGCAGAAAAATGATGGTTGCAGCCAGTGCGTTCGGCTCTCCCACTGGCGCCAAAAATCCGGTTTGGCCGGGAATCACGATTTCTTTCATAAAGCCGACATCCGTGCAGATGATCGGAATACCGGCGGACATGGCCTCGATGGCCGCGACCGACAGGGTTTCCTGCTGGGGGTAGGAAGACAGGCAGTTGATGTCCACCGCGGCGAAGATGTCTCCCAATTGACGCTGAAAGCCCAGGAAATGCACCTGATGTTCGAGATGAAGCTCTCTGGACAGTGCGGTCAGAAATGGCATCTGCGGGCCGTCGCCGATGACCAGAAAATGGGTTTCGGGCATGGCGTCCGCAACCTTGCGGGCCGCCTGTAAAAATATGTGATGCGCCTTGTCGGGTCGGAGCGCCGCGACAATGCTGACCACGAGACTTTCCGGCGGAATTCCCAACCGGCGCCGCGCCTCCTGCGGGCTGAGGCGAGACTGAAACCGCTCCGGATCCACCCCATTGTAAATCGTCCGAACTTTGGCGCGGGGAATTTTTTCTTCCGCAACGATGTAGCCGCCGTGTCCTTCGGCGGCGGCGACCACCACATCAATGCCCAGATGAAGTATCCGCCGCCCGAACATGGTCAGCGGGTGAAGCGGATATCGCTTGTAGGTTTCATTCCCCCAGTTGATGCAGCGGCTGACCCCTGCTAATTTCGCCGCTAAAACGCCGAAAAACAGTGTATTGAGATGGTTTATCAAAAATACGGTATCTATTTGAAAATTCGTCAGTAGCCGCGCCAGTTTGAAGACACCCGCCATATCGAACTTGTAGCGGATGACACCGGTGGTGGTCGGAAAGCCCATGTGCAGCATTTCTTTTCCGAGAATTCCTGGTTCTCTGAGAAATATCAGGTGCAGATCGAATTTCTCCCGGTCAATATGACGCAGCAGCTCGAGCAGCAATTGCTCCGCGCCGCCGATGGTCAGGTGAGAAATGACAACGGCGACCCGGGTTCTGGATGCAGCGGTCATGTATTATCTCCGTTCATAGTCCGTGATGACAGCCTCGAAAAGCCGCACAAGGCTGTCCATTTGATCGTTGATGAGCAGGTTCTTCTTCACAAAGGCTTTTCCGGCCTCTCCCATTGCCATGAGTCGCTTTCGGTCCAACAGCAGCACCGCCATTTTCCGCGCCAGATCATCGCTGTCATTGGGGGTGAAAAGCCATCCGGTAACACCGTCCTCCACCTGCTCCGGAATGCCGCCAATGCGGGAGGCCGCCACAGGCGTTCCATACAGGAAGCTCTCGTAGATACTGAGCGGCGCGTTGTCGTACCAGCGGCTGGGGACGACGCTGAACAGGGCTTCGGCGACCCACTGTGTCAGCGTCTTTCCGGTCATGAACCCCGGAAAGTGGATCCGTGAGGTCATATGCGGCAAAAGCCGCGCCTTGAGCCGCTCCGCTTCGCCGTCATAGCTTCTGCCGATGATGTACAGATCAATGCCGTCCGGATTCAGCTTCTGGAATGCGTCCACCAGGGTATCGAGGCCCTTTTCGTAAGATATTCTGCCGAAATAGACAATATAATTTTTTTTAGGCCAGATTTTATGGTGATCTGTGGTTCTTTCCACCGGATATTGAAGCACCTGAATCCGTCGTTCGCTTTGTTTTTCGCCGGTCCGCCGGCCTTCCCCCTGCCGGCCGGTTCTTCTGTCTCCCTCCTGCCGTCTTTCCACCGGATAGGGCAGCAGATACAGCTTCTTTTGAGAAAATCCGCCCTGAGCGAGCATGGTTTTCATGAATTCGCAGGGCGTGACCACCGCATCCACCAGATCGTAAATACCGATCAAACGATGCAGATACATGGCCGCCACCCGAACCGCGGAAGCTACCGGATGGTTTTTGACGCAGCGGTGATAAAGGCCGTGATAATACTGCCCCTGCACGCACAGGGTGCAGGGATGCCCGTTCCGCAGCAGTGAATATCCGGGGCAGATCAGGTTGTAGTCGCCGATCTGCATCACGATCGGAATGTGGTGCTTTTTAAACGTGTGAAAGATGCTGGGCGACATGTAGTTGTAAATATTCAGAACATAGGCAATATCCGCGCCCTGAACCGCGTGCAGAAGTTTACTCAGCTTTATTCTGGCTTCGATGGAATAGACGCTTCGATCCATAAACCGCAGGATGTTGGCCGGGGTGAACCGGATGTTGGCCAGATGCGCCTGTGATGGATCCCCTGGCGGCTCCAGAAAATAATCCTGATATTCTGACGGCCATGAACCGGCGTACCGGACGCTGAACGGAATGGCCATATGCCCTCTGGCCTTCAGATAATTCATAGTGTTGTAAAGATATCTTTCGGTGCCGCCATTCAGGAAAAAATATTTGTTGCAGAACATGATTTTCATCAGGGCATCTCTTTCAGGTCTATCCGGAAAAGGCCGGTTCCGTTGAAACCGATATATCCGGATATCGGATGATCGGTAGTGGCGGCGGCGGCGTTCAGGGTGATGGCGTTGATATTGACGGCGGGCAGATGATCCATCGAAATCTTCTGAAACGAAGCCGCGCCGTTGGTGCTGGCAAAAAGCCCTTCGGTCGCCCGGACATCATACCGGAGGGTTCCGGCCAGAACGATTTCTGGCCGTCCGGGGACAAAGGCGACACAACTGACGGCCATCTGTGGAGATGCCGGCGCCGGAAGGTGAACTTCTTTCCAGTCCGCACCGGCGTTCTGGGTTGTCAGGATGGTATTGCCGGCGCATCCGGCCGCCATTCGGAACGGGTTGGCAGGGTCCGCGGCAAGCCCGAACGCAAAGAGCTTTCCGCTGGTGGTTTGCCGCCATGTACCGCCAGCATCGGTGGTTTTATAGATACCGCCGGACTGGGTGGCGGCCAGAAGGGTGGTGGGATGTTCGGGATCAATCCACAGCGCTTTTGCCCCTTTAAGATATGGAGTCGCCAATCCTTTGCTGGCGGGGATCCAGGTTTTTCCGCCATCCACCGTTTTATAAACCCCGTATCCGTTGGTGCCGACGTACAGAATATCATTGGAAAACGGATCCATCACGACACTGCTTGCCGTTCCATCCACATATCCCAGATGGGGTAAGTTCCCGGCGGGTTTTGGAAACCCGATGTCGCTCCATGTATTGCCGGCGTCGCGGGATTCATAGACATACACCCGGTTTTTGTTCTCCCAGGGATTCATGAGCAGCACCATGCGGGAGGGAGTATTTCCTGAGATTGCAATTGCCTGCGCGTGACCGTCCGCAACGCTGTTCATGGAGCGGCGCCAGTGCTGCCCGGAATCTTCGGAAATCATCAGGCCGTTGTCCGCGGTGCACAGATAGAGTGTCGAAGGGTGCTGTGGATCCGTCTGGATATCATTGACGACCGTATTCTGAAGTCCATCGAATTTTTGCACCCAGTGATCTCCGGCGTCGGAGGATTGCCAGAGATTCCACCAGTCCGTCATGAACATGGTGCTCCCGCTTCCGGGCGTGAAGGCCATTTCCTCGACGCCGGTCAGGGTGGTCGCCCAGTTGACGGGCGCTTGAGGCGCTATCTGAAATGCGGTGATGGATGTCCAGCTTTTGCCGCCATCCAGTGATTTATACAACAGATGAGGCCAGTTTTCGGGATCCGACCCCATCAGCACCAAGTCGGCATTGTTGGGCGATACGGCCAGGGATTTATAGCCTTTGGGGGGTGATGTCGCTGTCAGTGGCCGATTTTCCCAGACGTGCGATTGCGGATTCCAGCGGAACAGGCCGGCGGTTTTCTCAAGCCCGTAAAGAACGTTGCGGCAAGCCGCGATGTCCTGAAAATCGAAATGTCCGTAAGGCAGCCCCTCCATTTGCGGAAACCAGCGCCCCTGTTTCAGGAACTGGATGCCGCGAGAGGTTGCGGCGTACAGGTATCCGTCATAGACCGCGAGTCCGTTGACCTTGCATCCATCAAGCCCCTGGGCGCGCCGGGGCGGGGCATTCAGATCACTCAGCGGAATCTGATAGACCCCATGCATATCGCCAGCGACCCACAGGGATTTCTGGGTAAACAGCACCACCTGGCTGCCAAAAAACCGGGAGGGATAGCGGATATCACCGGAAAGCCGCTTCCAGTGGCTGTCAACGATCCGATACAGACCATCATCTGTCAGCGCCACCACCTGATGGGGTTCGGAAGGATTGACGGCAATGCCGGCAACAGAAAAACCATTTAGCCCTTTACCGAACAATTTAAAATGGTTGCCGGTGTCTTCACTTTTGAATACGCCGGCGACATCGGAGCCGACATAGATATTGCCGAAGTGATACGGATCTGCTGCGACCGCGGTGAACCTGCCGCCGCCTCCGTAACCGGCGGGTGTCCATGTTGCCTGAAACGTCGCTGCAACAGTGACGGTCGTCCATATTGTGAGCGACGCCATAATGACGAAAAGGGCTGCTGCGCAGCGCCGGAAGTCATGCCGCGCCATCATTTCTTGAGTTCCTGTTTGGGGTGCAGGTTGTAGGAGCGTCTGCCGTACAGATTGGCGCTGTACTGAACAAACGCGTGTTCGACCGGATCGTAGCCTTTCATCCAGATGGTTCCGGAAATGAAATTGGAGTAAATGTTCAGTTTCAGGCTTCCGGCTCTGGCGTTGATCAGGGTGGGCAGTGCGTTTTTTTCGGCGAATTTCTTGCCTTCGTTTCCCTGTAATTCCAGAGCGCCGGTGTGTTTCAGCAGTTCTGGACTCATAAAAATAAAGAACATGGGGACGGGTTTGATATAGGTTTCGTGAATCGTGCAGGTGATTTCATTGGCAATGGCCGTCATTTCGGCGTTGTCGCCGTTCCAGAAGAAGCTGTTTCTGGAGTTTTTCTTGGGAAAGCCCTGAATGATGATCTGATACGGGTGCGTGCTGTAAGGCGCCGGAGGCATCAATGTCAGCAGCGCCTGCACACCGGAAAAGGTCTCGTTCATGACGGTTCCGGAAAGCTGCAGGATATATTGCTTTGAGTAATCGGTGGTGTCCAGCAGGGTGTCGTCCGCGAATGCGGCGGCGGCCATCAAAACGCCTGCCATGACAATGATTGTAACGTGGAGACAATGCTTCATAACGCCCTCGATCGTGAGTGGTCAATTTCTCAGCCGTCTGTCTTCTGTAAATGGTTACGATGCCAGTTCCAGGCGGTGGAGATGGTGGCGCGGATGTCGGTGAAATTGGGCTTCCATCCCAGGATATCGAACGCCTGACCCGGCTGGGCCGCCAGAACGGGCGGATCTCCGGGACGTCTGTTCGCGATGCGGTAATTGACGGGTTTTCCGGTAACATCCTCTACCGCGCGGATGACATCCATGACCGAAACGCCGCGGCCGGTTCCCAGGTTGACGCACAGATTTCGGTTCGACCGGTTCAGGAATTCCAGCGCCAGAACATGGGCGCTGGCAAGGTCTGTGACATGAATATAGTCTCGAATGGCGGTGCCATCCGGCGTTTCGTAGTCGCTTCCATAGACATCGGTGTGCGGGCGTTGACCAAGAACCGTCTGGATAACGATGGGAATCAGATGGGTTTCGGGGTTGTGATCTTCGCCGATTTGTCCCTCCGGATCCGCGCCCGCGGCGTTGAAATATCGCAGAATGGCGTGTTGCAGGCCGTAGGCGTTTGTGTAATCCTGAATGATCTGCTCCATCATGAGTTTGCTGCGGCCATAAGGATTGATGGGCGACTGCGGATGATTTTCCGGGATAGGGACTTCTTGTGGAATGCCGTAGGTGGCGCAGGTGCTGGAAAAGATGATGCGCCGGCAGCCGTGACGCCGCATGGCGTTCAGCAGTGAAATGGAGCCGGTGACGTTGTTCTGGTAATATTTGGCCGGATCTGTCACCGATTCGCCCACATAGGCGAATGCCGCAAAATGAATGACGCCGGCGGGATGATATTCGCTGAAAACGCGATCCAGCGCCGACGCGTCGGTGATATCGCCGGTGACAAGCGGCCCCCACTGCACGGCCCAGGGGTGGCCATATATCAGGTTATCCAGCGTTACGGGAAGATACCCATGTGCTGCCAGCGCCTTGCAGGTATGACTGCCGATATAACCGGCGCCTCCTGTCACGAGAATGGAATCCGTCATGGCAATGCCTCTTTTGGGAAAAATACAGATAAAACGGCGTTACACCGTACCGGATTCTATAAGCGGATTGCATCCCAATATTCAAGAATTTTCTCATCCTGCATGAAATCATCAAGATTGATGCTCTTGTAAAAAAGGTGCATCTATGGCCTGTTGCCTGTACTGGCCAGACATGGTAACGTATTTAAAAACAAATGTTCAGAAAAATCTATCGCTAAAATCAGAACGGAGAACCCATGCAAAAGTTCAAGCTGTTCGATAACTGGGGCACCTTTCACAAGGGCATGAGCGCCAACAATATTCAACTGTCGTTCGCCAACCATCTGGAATATTCACTTTCCAAAGATCAATATACGGCGACGGATCGGGATCTGTATTACTCTCTGGCGCTTACCGCAAGAGACCGTCTCATAGAGCGCTGGATTCACACCCAGCAGTGTTACTATCAGCACGACGTCAAACGGGTATATTACCTGTCAGCGGAATACCTGATGGGCAGGCTTCTGCTCAACAATCTGATCAACCTCGGCATGTACGGCGAAACCCGCAAGGCCATGGAAGAACTCAATGTAGATATCGAAGAACTGGCGGAAAACGAGCCGGACATGGGGCTGGGAAACGGCGGGCTGGGACGGCTGGCGGCCTGTTTTATGGAATCCATGGCGACGCTGGAAATTCCGGCTTACGGGTATGGCATTCGTTACGAGTTCGGCATTTTCGATCAAACCATCCGGAACCTGGGACAGGTGGAACTTCCGGAGCTATGGCTCAAATACGGCAATCCCTGGGAAATCCCCAGGCCCGAATACACCCTTACCGTCCATTTTCACGGCAAGGTCAAGCAGATCACCCTT